>BPHB01000003.1 GCA_026003335.1 Chitinophagales bacterium
GGTCGTATGTCCCACTTTAAATGTAAACGAGCCGGAGGGAGTAAAGTCATCACCGTCAGAGGCAACCACATACCAGGTATAGAGGGAATCCATTTTCAGCAAAGAGAGGGCATCAAAGCTGATGGTGGTATCGGCCAGGGCAGCAATAGCAGTATCGAGCTGGTGACCATGGATAAAAAGGGTGTAGGCTACCGGGTCTGCGTCAGCATCTGCGGAAGCACTCCAGATAAAGCGGATTGGCTGGCTTAGGTCCACCTGACTGCCGTTGTCCGGTGAAATCAACACAAAGACAGAGGGAGGATCTTCAACGGGATTGACGGTGATGGTAAAGCGTATTTCAGCGGAGCTGCCGTAGCTGTCAGAAGCGGTAATGGTTACATCAGCGATACCGTAGGCATTGGGCTGAAAAGCGATGTCAAGATGATGAGTTGCATCAATGGATACGGAGGCGATGTGAGGTGCGGTATTGACAACGCCAAAGCTAAGCTGCGTACCCTCTTCCACGTCATAGAACAGGGAGTTCAGATTCACATAATCATCAATGGGGGCAGTATCCTCATCTACCAGGATATCGGGTATCAGTGCTGTTGCAACGGGGATATCGTTAACCGGATTGAGGTGGATGAAGACCGAGGCATTCGCAGCGGCATATAAAGCTCCATCATACCCATTCCATTGGAAAGTATCCTGTCCAAAGTAATCAGGGTGAGGGTAGTAGGTAAGGTACTGGATATCCAGGGTACTGAGTTGATCCATAGGCGCCACGGGATCAGAACCCAGCAGCAGCACGCCATGAGCCGGCAAAGAGACAATCCTTATCATTTGGAGGGTATCGGCATCCACATCGCTGAATGCGGAGATGAAATCAGCGGCATGAAAGCCCACGGCCTTATCTTCCTGGCCGGGCTTGTAGACATCGGTTACCACCGGGGCATCATTGACCGGCAATACGGTAACGGTAAACTGACGGCTGAAGGAGTTGTTCAGAGGCTGACCGTCCTCTACAGTTACGGTGATTACAGCAGTTCCGAAGGCATCGGCCAGAGGAGTGTAGCTGAGGATGGCGGAAGTATCCGGGCTGGAGTAGTTGACAGCGGGATGAGGGATGAGAGCCGGATTATCAGAGACAGCCGTAATGGAGAGGTTTTGAGTTTCATAAGGACCAGCAGTGATGCCGCTGAGGAACACATACTGTGTGCCTGCATCTTCGGGGATGGAGGGGGGATTGCTGATGGGGTCAAATGCCGGGGCATCATTGACCGGATTGACCACTACATGGAAGCTGCGTGAAATGGTATTGTTGACCGGTTGGCCGTCATCTACGGTAACAGTAACGATGGCACTGCCGTAGCGATCGGCTGCCGGCATATAATACAACACAGCAGAGGAATCAGGGCTATTATAGGAGACCGAAAGGTGGGTGAATAACCAGGCGCTATCTGCTACAGCGCTTACGGACAGGTGTTGGCTTTCACCCCATCCTAGTGATTCCGGTCGTATGTCCCACTTTAAATGTAAACGAGCCGGAGGGAGTAAAGTCATCACCGTCAGAGGCAACCACATACCAGGTATAGAGGGAATCCATTTTCAGCAAAGAGAGGGCATCAAAGCTGATGGTGGTATCGGCCAGTGCAGCAATAGCAGTATCGAGCTGGTGACCATGGATAAAAAGGGTGTAGGCTACCGGGTCTGCGTCAGCATCTGCGGAAGCACTCCAGATAAAGCGGATTGGCTGGCTTAGGTCCACCTGACTGCCGTTGTCCGGTGAAATCAACACAAAGACAGAGGGAGGATCTTCAACGGGATTGACGGTGATGGTAAAGCGTATTTCAGCGGAGCTGCCGTAGCTGTCAGAAGCGGTAATGGTTACATCAGCGATACCGTAGGCATTGGGCTGAAAAGCGATGTCAAGATGATGAGTTGCATCAATGGATACGGAGGCGATGTGAGGTGCGGTATTGACAACGCCAAAGCTAAGCTGCGTACCCTCTTCCACGTCATAGAACAGGGAGTTCAGATTCACATAATCATCAATGGGGGCAGTATCCTCATCTACCAGGATATCGGGTATCAGTGCTGTTGCAACGGGGATATCGTTAACCGGATTGAGGTGGATGAAGACCGAGGCATTCGCAGCGGCATATAAAGCTCCATCATACCCATTCCATTGGAAAGTATCCTGTCCAAAGTAATCAGGGTGAGGGTAGTAGGTAAGGTACTGGATATCCAGGGTACTGAGTTGATCCATAGGCGCCACGGGATCAGAACCCAGCAGCAGCACGCCATGAGCCGGCAAAGAGACAATCCTTATCATTTGGAGGGTATCGGCATCCACATCGCTGAATGCGGAGATGAAGTCAGCGGCATGAAAGCCCACGGCCTTATCTTCCTGGCCGGGCTTGTAGACATCGGTTACCACCGGGGCATCATTGACCGGCAATACGGTAACGGTAAACTGACGGCTGAAGGAGTTGTTCAGAGGCTGACCGTCCTCTACAGTTACGGTGATTACAGCAGTTCCGAAGGCATCGGCCAGAGGAGTGTAGCTGAGGATGGCGGAAGTATCCGGGCTGGAGTAGTTGACAGCGGGATGAGGGATGAGAGCCGGATTATCAGAGACAGCCGTAATGGAGAGGTTTTGAGTTTCATAAGGACCAGCAGTGATGCCGCTGAGGAACACATACTGTGTGCCTGCATCTTCGGGGATGGAGGGGGGATTGCTGATGGGGTCAAATGCCGGGGCATCATTGACCGGATTGACCACTACATGGAAGCTGCGTGAAATGGTATTGTTGACCGGTTGGCCGTCATCTACGGTAACAGTAACGATGGCACTGCCGTAGCGATCGGCTGCCGGCATAAAATACAACACAGCGGAGGAATCAGGGCTATTATAGGAGACCGAAAGGTGGGTGAATAACCAGGCGCTATCTGCTACAGCGCTTACGGACAGGTGTTGGCTTTCACCCCATCCTGCGGAGATGCCGGTTAAGAGAATGCTTTGCATGCCGGCATCTTCGTCAATGGCAGGGGGGTCCGCAATGGCATCCAGAGTTGGCTGGTAATTGGTATCAATAACCGAGAAGGAAAAGGATGCAGAGTAGAGATTGTTCAGGTTTTGCCCGTCATCGGCCGTAATGGTAAAAGTCTGCGAGCCGGTAGCATTAAGCAGGGATGTGAAGGTGACCACGCCCTGCAGCGAATCAAAACTCAGATGAGCAAAGCTGATGGAGTTGGGCTGCAAGGAGTAGGATACCGTCTGAGAAGCTTCATCAGCCGGAACCGGGCCGGGTTGGACAACGAAGTGGCGGGGCGCAGCGAAGTTTTTGGTAACAGTAATCTGATCCGGCAGAATAGTGAAGATAGGAGGATCATTGACCGGCAGGACTGTAAGGGTAAAGGTAGCAGCATAGATATTATTTTGAGGTTGGCCATCGTCAGCGATGATAGTAAACACCTGTGAGCCATGTGCATCGGGTATTGCAGTGATGGTGACCTGTCCGGAAGTACTGTCAAACGTAATGTTGGCAAAGGGTACGGAAGCAGGCGTGATGGAGTAGGTCACCGTCTGCGTAGCTTCATCAGCAGGCACGGGAGCAGGTGTCACCGTCACGATTTCGGTAGAAGTAAAATCTTCATCTACGGTAACATCTCCGCTGATACTGAATACGGGAGCATCATTTACCGGCAGAACAACTACCGTAAAGCTGCGGCTGGTGGTGTTGTCAGAGGCCTGGCCATCATCTACGGTGATGGTAACAAGGGTACTACCCCATTGATTGGCGACCGGCTGATAATGAACACTACCACTGGCAGAGGGATAGTTGTAACTTACATAAAGGGAAGCAAACAGTCCCGGGTTATCAGTAGTAACCATGATGTTCAGAGGTTGATTTTCATTGCCGCCAGCCGAGATACCGGTAAGATTGATCCACTGAGGTCCGGCATCTTCAAATATGGCAACCGGGTCACGAATGGTATCCAGTGTAGGCGGGTCGTTGACGGGGTTGACCGTAAGGGTGAAGGTCTGTGTATAGAGATTATTCTGGCTTTGCCCGTCATTGGCCGTGAGGGTGAAGGTCTGCGAGCCGGAGGCATCGGGTAAGGACTGGATAACCACTTCACCGGTAATGGTATTAAACGATATATCAGCAAAGGTTACGCTGGAGGGCTGTATGGCATAGGTAACAATCTGCCCTGTCTCATCGGCAGGCACGGGAGCAGGGGTCACGGATACGATTTCGGTGGAAGTAAAATCTTCAGCTACGGTAACGTTTCCGCTGAGAGTAAACATGGGCGGATCATTGACGGGGTTGACCGTAAGGGTGAAGGTCTGTACATAGAGATTATTCTGGCTTTGTCCGTCATCAGCCGTGATGGTAAATACCTGGGTGCCATTAGCGTCAGGAACAGCGGTGATGGTTACCTTACCGGTTGAGGGGTTAAAACTTACATTGGCAAAGTTTACCGAGGAGGGAGAGAGGGAGTAAATCACCGTTTGACCGGACTCGTCATCGGGCACCGGATTGGGAGTAACTGTTACAACTTGAGGCGCAACGAAGTCCTCGTCTACAATCACATTTCCACTAACGGTAAATACAGGAGGGCTATTCACTGAACCCACACTCAATACAAAGGTCTGGCTATAGAGGTTATTTTCCGTCCCTCCGTCATTGGCTGTTATGGTGAATACGGCCACCCCCGACTGGTTGGGAACAGAGGTTACCGTCACAGTTCCGGTGGCCGGGTCAATGCTGACATTGGCAAAGCTAACGGAGGCAGGGGTCAGCGAATACATCACTACCTGGTTTTGTTCATCAGCCGGTACGGGGAAAGGATATACTGTTACGGTTTCTACGGTAGAGAAATTTTCCATCAGATTTAAATCACCACTCACACTAAACGCTGGAGGATCATTGACCGGGTTTACAGTGAGAGTGAAGCTTTGTTGGAAAATATTATTATCTGATTCTCCATCATCGGCAATGACCACAAATGTCTGAGAACCCGAAGCATCAGGAACAGCTGTGATGAGTATTTCCCCGGTCTGGCTGTTGATGCTTACATGTGCAAAGGACACAGCCGCAGGAGAAATGCTGTACGTTACCAACTGACCTGTTTCATCCAATGGCACCAGATTGGGTATAACGGATACAATGAGCGGGGTAAAGTCTTCATCTAGGGTCACATCTCCGCTGAGAGTAAACATGGGCGGGTCGTTGACGGGGTTGACCGTAAGGGTGAAGGTCTGTGTATAGAGATTATTCTGGCTTTGCCCGTCATTGGCCGTGATGGTGAAGGTCTGCGAGCCGGAGGCATCGGGAAGGGAGGTGATGGACACCTGACCGGTAGCAGGGTTGAAGGCGATGTTGGCAAAGGGCACAGATGCAGGCGCGATGGAGTAGGATACGACCTGGGAAGTTTCATCGGCAGGCACGGGAGCAGGGGTCACGGATACGATTTCGGTGGAAGTAAAATCTTCAGCTACGGTAACGTTTCCGCTGAGAGTAAACATGGGCGGATCGTTGACGGGGTTAACCGTAAGGGTGAAGGTCTGAGCATAGAGATTATTCTGGCTTTGCCCGTCATTGGCCGTGAGGGTGAAGGTCTGCGAGCCGGAGGCATTGGGAACGGAGGTGATGGACACCTGGCCGGTAGCAGGGTTGAAGGCGATGTTGGCAAAGGGCACGGATGCAGGCGTGATGGAGTAGGTAACCGTCTGCGTTGCTTCATCGGCAGGCACGGGAGCAGGGGTCACGGATACGATTTCGGTGGAAGTAAAATCTTCAGCTACGGTAACGTTTCCGCTGAGAGTAAACATGGGCGGATCGTTGACGGGGTTAACCGTAAGGGTGAAGGTCTGAGCATAGAGATTATTCTGGCTTTGCCCGTCATTGGCCGTGAGGGTGAAGGTCTGCGAGCCGGAGGCATCGGGAAGGGAGGTGATGGACACCTGGCCGGTAGCAGGGTTGAAGGCGATGTTGGCAAAGGACACAGATGCAGGCGCGATGGAGTAGGATACGACCTGGGAAGTTTCATCGGCAGGCACGGGAGCAGGGGTCACGGATACGATTTCGGTGGAAGTAAAATCTTCAGCTACGGTAACGTTTCCGCTGAGAGTAAACATGGGCGGGTCGTTGACGGGGTTGACCGTCACTTTAAACATACGGCTTGTAGTAAGTTCACCGTCACTTACTGTTATAGTGATATTCGCAGTGCCATTAATATTTTGGGAAGGGGCAAAGTACAGTAAGCCAGAGGCATCCGGACTGCTATAGTTAATAATCAGATTAGGTATCAACAAAGGGTTATCTGATGAGGCAGTAATAGTAATATTCTGTGTTTCGCCCAATCCGGCCGTAACACCATTAATGTGCACAGTTTGCATACCGGCATCTTCATCAATAATCATATCAGCAATAGCATCAATTGTAGGCGGATAATTAATATCGTTTACAGTAAGAGTGAAAGTTTGGGAGTAGGTATTATTGCTGGATTGACCATCGTTGGCGGTCACGGTAAATGTCTGTGATCCAAACATATTGGGTATAGATTTAATGCTTATAGTACCCGTATAAGGGTCAATCGAAACATTGGCGAAAGAAACAGATGGTGGAGAAAGAGAATAAGTGACGATCTGGTTCTGCTCATTTGCAGGTACGGGAGCGGGTATGGTAGTTACGGATATGGTTCCTGTAAAGTTTTTATTCACATTTACGTTACCGCTTAACGTAAACACGGGTGGGTCATTAATGGCAAGCACTTTCAGTTGAAAGGTTTTGGTTGCGATGTTATTTTCAGCCTGGCCATCATCGGCAATAATTGTAAATACTTGTAATCCATTTCCATTAGGAACCGAGGTAATGGTGACTTTTCCGGTAACAGGATTAATGGAAACATTAGCAAATGAACAGGATGGAGGAGATAAGGAATAAGTTACAGTCTGCCATGCCTCATGAGGAAGAACTGGATCAGGAGTAACAGTAATATATTTAGTTACGTTGAAATCTTCATTCAGTGTTAAGAAGACTGGACTTATCTTGAACGTAGGCGGTATGTTCGGCTGAATTGAAGCTTTTATTGCATTGACTTTTGCTTTACCGATAATATCAATAAACTTGATATTCAATACACTGTCCTTTAAGTAAACATAAGCATCATAGACATAAGCGTTTTTGTAACCAACAGTGGCTATAATATCGAAATTATCAAGCACCACACTGTCTTCTATAGTGACTTTAAATACGCGCTCGCCCGGATTAACTACCGTACCCACTTCAGCGAAATAAAGTGAAATCTTATAAAACTTTCCGGGGGCAGCCTTCATATTATAACTAAAGGAAGTAGTGTATTGACTATTCAGACGTTCGGATTTGAAGAGATTATCATCATCGGTATTGAGTATATCACCGGTATTGTTGTAAAATTTTACGGAAGTATTGGATGGGGAAAAAAGGCGGTCAGATACAAAAACGTCTCCATTCACTGCGGTGTATTGGGAGCCTCCACAGTTGATGTTGAGCGCGTCCAGCAGTGCTCCTTCATCAATAATTCCATCACAATCGTTATCAAGTCCATCTAAAATTTCTGGGGCTCCGGGGTAGACTTTATTATTGTTATCATTACAGTCCTGATTATTCCAAATCCAACCCACTCCTGGCTTGCTTATGGACTGCATGCTGACGTTGGGATCGCCATAATCATCTAAGTCTTTGTCACGGTACCACGTGTATGGTATAGTCGGGCATGGCTCCCAAGGCGATTGAGGAGGATTGGAGCCACACGCTTGCCAGTCGGTCCATCTACTTGTCTGATATAATACGATCCTATCAATGGTGAAATACTCTACTCTCCCTGAAAGGTCCAGATAGTATATACCTGGGTCCTTAAATATTACATAAATATCCCAAAACGTAGAAGTAAGGCCCCAGGTATTGTAGGTCCAGGCATCCATAGTGTTCATATAGGCCTTCCACCATCCTGTTCCAGACTCACCCATGAAGGCTCCATTTTTTTCAAATATCGCGCCATGGTCAGGGAAACGAACCCATATATCGTTCCAGTGGTTGGGGTCGGGGCCTGGATGGCGGGAGCGTAGCCGAAAGCGGTATTTTCCTGGAGTGGTTATTTTAAACTCATAGCGCAATAAGCCATTACCTTTTTCAAAAAAGTAATTTGGTCCTTGCCAGGTGTAATATGCTGTTCCGGTGTAATTGGGTATAGATGTGCCTGGAGTCCAATAGCCTGTGGGTTTATGTGATTCCACTTCCATTACCAGGAGGCCGTTTTGCTCCACAAAATAGCCACAGGGTGTTTCTGTTGATGAGCCTATGCCGTTAAGGGGAACATTAACCGGAGAGTTATTTCCTGTGTGTGTAACCGTCAGAGTTGCGGTTCTTGTTCCGGATGCTGTTGGGTTAAATGTAATAGTGAACGTTTTGGTGCCACCGGGAGCCAGGGTAGTGGCAGCTGTTCCATATGTATGAACGAAGTTGGATGCATGGGGCCCGGTGATATTCACGCTGTTTATTGTTAGAGAAGCAGCTCCTGTATTGGTAAGGGCAACAGTAATTGGGACGGAATTGGAGTTAAGATCGGTTTCGGGAAAATTGACCGGCATGGGGACGACCGTAAGGACACCCTGAGTAACCGGAGCAGGAATTAGCTCAATGGCAGATACCTGTGCATTACCTGCGCTGGCAATAAAATCAATATTCATCATTTGGTCGGTCACCTGTATGGTAAAGGTTTGGATTAAGGCCCTATAAGGTCCTACTGAAGTATATAAGTCCAGTGCATTGATTTTTGTAGAGTTCTCAATTTTTACATAAAAGACATTCATCCCTCCCGTTGCGGCAGGGGATATTTCAGCAAAGTGTAATTTCACGGTATAGGTATTGCTTTGTACCGGAATAGCATAACTGAATGCGGTTCCTACCCGAGCAGTTTGATATAATGTGCCGTCCGTAGTTCCATTAATGGGTTGTGATGTGGAGGTTTTAATGGTTCCCGGTATGTTGAAATAGTCTTCAGAGAATACATCGCTGCTTGCTGCAGTATATTGTGGGCCTGCACAGTTAACTCTGATTGCAGGTTGTTGTGTTGTACCTGTTCCGGTTAGTCCAAAGCTGGTGTTGTCTCCATTTATCCCTGTATTAGAAACATACAGTGTGCCGTTGATATTACTGGTGGAATTAGGTCGGAAGGTCACGTCTATTTTTACAGAGTCTCCCGGATTGAGTATAAAAGGAGTAGGATAAGGGTAGTTCACAGTGAAATAGTTGGTGGAATTTTGCGCCAGGTGAATACTCTTGATGATCATTGCCTGAGTACCGCCAGAATTTTTTACAATTATGGTTTTGGTGGAAGTGGTACCGATAGGTACCTGACCAAAAGCGATATTGGCAGAAGGCAGTTGTGCAAGTGATCCCTTGACGTAAGCCGTACCGGTTGGTGTGGTCTGCCCGTAAGGATAATAAACCTCAATGGAGTTCAGGTCAGGGCTTTCACCGCGGTTGCCTGCACCCGCAGCGATGTAAATTGCATAGTTATTCACAATAGCTTGTGTGCCATGTCTACCGGTGTTCATGTCAGCCAACGCTCTCCATGACTTTGTTTTTACGTTGAATGCTTCATTAGTTCCAAGGGCGCCAGTTTGCAGGATGCTCTCTCCGCCAATTACGAAGATTTCATCTCCGATCAGTCCAACACCTGCACCAGCTCTTGGTGTAGGGATATCGCATTCGGGTGATGGTAAAGTGCTCCAGGTTTGTTCAGCAATGTTATAAACATCAATTTCCTTTACCGTTTCGGCATAGGTGTTGCCACCAAACCCCGTTTTTCTACCACCAATACAATAAATTTTGCCATTGTGTACTACAGCCTGGAAGTGGTCACGTTCCCGTGGGGCATCTGGCAGAACAGTCCAGGTGTTAGTCTGCGGGTCATAGACATCAAGATAGTTAGTCCATCCAGCGTTGTGTCCGCTTTTAAGGCCACCAATGAAATATATTTTTTCATTATATACCACAGCTGCCGAAGCGCCTCTTCGCCTGGATTCGGGAATTAGTCTGCCTACATGCCAAAGGTTTGCACTAGGGTCATAGTAATACACATTTTCTGCCGGTATATCATTGGGGGTGTTTCCTGTAAAGGCACAACCAACATAAATTAATCCTCTGATCTGCACTGCTTGAAAGTGGTGCAGAGGAATAGGAGGCGTAGCATCGCGTACATCTCCTGATGTAGCCCAAGTTTTTGATACAAAATTGTAGTTTTCAGTTGGGAGACCGGTAGTGCCATGTCCACCAAGCAAAAAGAAGCGGGTACCTACTTGCACAAACCCGCAGTCGTGTCTGGCGGCACAGGTGTTGGTAGTGGTAATAGTGTTCCACTGCCCGGGTCCTTCAATAGGACGCACAGCTATGTAGTCCCATGAAGCGGAAAAAGCTGTTGCCCCACGTGAAGTGGAAATAATTCCTACGGCAAGTACATTGGTGAGCCATGAAGAGGGGATTGCGATGGAGGGGCCGGCATTGGTAATAGGCCCGCCATTAATACTGTAAGCAGGCTGAACGGTATTGTTTGAACGGTTCACAGTGAGATATAGAGTTACGTGGCCTGAGCCGACAACAGAAGCCGTGTACATAGAAGATGTAACTGCTCCTGCTACTTCTTTGGTTACTTCAATACCTCCATTGCCTCCATTAGCTGCACAGGTAATTTTTAAGTAATTATCCTGATCCCCTGTGCCGATATACAGGCCCATTGACTGGAAATCTGATGGTGATACGTTTGCAAAGGGAGCCATCACACGAGTGCTCACTATAAAATTGAACGGGAATGCTCCGGTATTTACACCAAACTGGAAGGCATTCTTTTGTGAGTTTAATGAGCCTAAGACATCGCCCCCCGGAATATTGTTTACTGTGAATTTATTACTGGATCCGCTTATACTGATATCGGATGAGTTGTATAAGGTCATATAATCGTCAGAACCATTTGTCATAAGACCGGTAAAGCCAGAATTACCAAAACCTCCATTTTCTACCGGATGTTGGAATGTGTAATGCACCGGTATTGTTGTTGTGGTGCCATTATTTTTATCAAGAGCGAATTTATCCTGTGTGTCTGGGATACCATCATTATCATCGTCCGGATCAGGCAGATCGGATAGAAAGTCTCCATCAAAATCGCTTGGAAAGCTTAAAGAAGAGCATCTATCCGTACCGTTTAGTGTTTCATCCCCATTACTATAGCCATCATAATCATCATCCAGCACCATACTGTTGGGATCACCTGTACAGGTTTGCGCTTGGATCTCAGAGAAAAAAGGAATGCAGAAGAGTATTGATAAAAAGAGACCTGTTTTCTTGCTTACAGCTTTCATAGCTTTTTGTGTTAATTAAATGAAGTTGAATCCACAAACTCATTCTTCTCCATGGTTTCTAATTAAAGAGGAGAATGATAAATAATCCATAAATACTAGCAGGGAAAGACGACCAACAGGAAAGTAAGGAAGCGCTACGAATATTACCCAATAGACATAACTACCTTTTCATTTAGGTGTCAGGTTTTTATGCTATGGCTATATTTTATCCTTTTGAACAAAGAACAGAGCAGGGGACATCAAAGAACAGAAAGAAACAGGGGCAGGTGCTTTGTATGCTCTGTTTCAATGTAATACTCGCTTGCGGTGATTGCAACTAAATTTTATTTCTCATACGATAAACTATTTAGCGCTCAGGGTAGGATACAACCGGACGCCAAATTAATGCTTTATCGTTTAGGCTGAAAAA
Organism: Chitinophagales bacterium; assembly: GCA_026003335.1. Lineage (NCBI taxonomy): Bacteria > Pseudomonadati > Bacteroidota > Chitinophagia > Chitinophagales > Chitinophagales bacterium. Next base: position 11,799 of record BPHB01000003.1, read on the forward strand.
GAGATTGTATGAAATTTTCGGAAAAATGTGGAAAACCTTTTCGCCAGCTTATTTCACAATTACCTCTTGAATAAGATTTTCCCCCGCATAGGCATTTACAAGTTCAATGATTTGATTCCGGCAAAAGGTAAGTTCATTTTTCAGGGCCGGGTTGTCCAGATAAATAAACAGCGTGGCATTGCGAATAAATAGTCTGCGGGTATGCCTGGCAATCAATTTGCCGCTGATTTTTTCCCAGGCGGTGACAATTCGGGTTTCGGCAACCTTCCTTTTCAAATTCTGCAGGCTGAAGGCTTCATCTATTGCCTGTCGGAGTGTTTTTTCATTCTGGCTTGACATGAAAGTGTATTTATCAGGCGGCTATGAAGTTACCGGAAAATTTTCTAAGTGCAATAAGGTTGCATCATCCCGGCTGGTCAGCATTTTTCGCAGCAAATCATGGTCGGTGTCAGTGAGAAAAACCTGGCCGTAATTATCGGAAAAAAGGATATGCAGCAGGCGCCTGCTGCGTTGGGCATCCAGCTTGTCAAAAACATCATCCAGAATCAGCAGCGGCTTGATGCCCGTTTTTTGCCGGAGCCATTCATAAATACCCAGCTTCAGGGCAAGGAGGAAAGACTTTTGCTGTCCCTGAGAAGCAAATCTGCGAATGACATTATCGTCCATGCTAAATAGGAGATCATCACGATGGATGCCTGCCGTGGTGCGGCCTGATGCGCGATCTTTAGCAATGTTGGCGGCCAACAGAGCTTCTTGCGAAGTCTCTGAAAGGTCTGATGCATAGTGCAGGGTCATGGATTCATGCTCGTCAGAGAGCAGGTTGCAGAGCTGCTGTAGGGGAGCACCAATTTCCATTACTGCCCGTTTGCGATGCTGATAGAGGTAAGTAGCCGGGCCAATAATTTTTTCGTCATAGGTTTCCAGCAGGGAAGCGTTGAAGGAGCCACTTTCCGCAAAACTTTTCAACAGGGCATTACGCTGCAGCAGAAGGCGGTTATACTCCTGTAACTGTTGCAAGTAAAGCGGGTCGGTTTGAGATAATGCGATATCCAGCAGACGCCTGCGTTCCTCACTGCCACCATATATGAGCGTGGCATCGGTGGGAGCACTGAAGACAACCGGAAATGAGCCTATGTGGTCTGATAGTCTTTCATAGCGCTGGTCATCCAGATAAAAATCTTTGCGCTTGTCTTTTTCTACCCGACACTTAATGGTGTGTACCAGCTCTTTTTCTATCGTTGCTCTGAGAGCAAACCCGGAAGCCTGATGTCGGATATTTTGAAAATCAGTGGTGGCAAAATAGGATTTGGTCAGACACAGATAGTGGATAGCATCTACAAGGTTGGTTTTTCCGCAGCCATTTCTGCCTGTGATGGCAATCAGTCTTTTTTCAAAGGCAAAGGATGATTCTCCGTAGTTTCTAAAATTGTAAAGGTGAACGGAATGGACAAACATCGGCCGAAAGTTACGTTGAGCAGATAGTCGGCTAAGTTAAGCAGATACTCTCGTCCTGATGCCGGAGTTTGGCAATCCTGTTAATCATGGTTACTTTTGCCAGGAAAAATCCGCAATTGGCTGCTAAAACCTCTTCCAAAAGTAATATCACCGAATCTTTGCTTAGGCAATGGCTGGAAATTATGCTGCTTATTCGCAGGTTTGAAGAGCGTGCAGGGGTGTTATACGGGCAGCAAAAGATACGCGGCTTTTTGCACCTGTATATCGGAGAAGAAGCCGTTGCGGCCGGCACGGTGACCGCCATTCGTAAAGAAGATCCTGTCATTACTGCGTATCGTGATCACGGACTGGCGCTGGCCAAGGGAGTATCTGCGCGGGCCTGCATGGCTGAGCTTTTCGGGAAAAAGACCGGGTGTAGTAAGGGACGCGGGGGGAGCATGCATTTTTTTTCAAAGGAACATTACTTTTTCGGAGGTCATGCTATCGTAGGCGCTCATATTCCGCTGGGTGCAGGAATAGCATTTGCTGAAAAATATCGCGGTACAGATAACGTATGTCTGTGTTTTTTCGGAGATGGTGCCGTAAGGCAGGGTGCCCTGCACGAAACCCTTAATATGGCTGAATTGTGGGAGCTGCCGGTGGTTTTCATTTGTGAAAATAATCAATACGCAATGGGAACCTCCGTGTCGCGTTCTTCCCGGGTTAAGGATATCTACAAGCTCGGTGAGCCCTACGGAATGCCCAGCAGGCAGGTGGATGGTATGAGCTGCGAAGCGGTGTACAAAGCGGTAAGTGAGGCAGTGCAATACGCCCGTGAAGGAAAGGGCCCCAGTTTTCTGGAAGTGGTTACTTATCGCTATCGGGGCCATTCTATGTCCGACCCGGCCAAATACCGCACACGCGAAGAAGTAGAAGAATACAAAAAACATGACCCTATTGAACAGGTAAAACAACAGTTGCTGAAACGGAAATGGGCTTCGGAGGCAGACCTGCAAAAGATTGAGAAAGATATTATGCAGATTATTGACGATGCAGTGGAATTTGCCGAACAATCCCCTTTCCCCGATGCATCGGAACTGTATTTATACAATTATGTACAGGAGGATTATCCTTTTTTAACAGATTAATTCCAAATCAATATGTCAACTACCAGACAATCTGCTGAAAGAGAAGATTTATTTAGCCGGGCGGAGGCCTTTTATGAAAAACACCAGAAAGCCATTTCTATTGCTGGAGGAGCTTTGTTGGCCATAGTTATTATTATTATAGGCATAACCAACTTTTATCTGCCTGCACAGGAGAAAGAGGCCCAGGAACAGATTTTCAAAGCGCAACTCTACTTTGAAAAAGACTCTTTCAATCTGGCACTTAACGGAGACGCCAATTATAAGGGTTTCCTGAGAATAGCCACAGACTATGCATGGACTAAAACAGGCAAGCTTGCGCATTACTATGCCGGGGTATGTTATCTGCGGCTGGGTGAATACGATAAAGCCATAGAGCATTTAAAAAAATTCAATACGTCTGAGCCGGTGGTGAAAGCCATGACACTTGGCGCTCTTGGAGACGCCTATTCCGAAACGGGAGAAATGGAAAAGGCAATTAAGCATTATCGCAAAGCAGCTACTGTTGCCCGGAACGAGTTTATCACTCCGTACTATCTTTTTAAGGCTGCTCTTGCTCTTAAAGCTTCCGGCCAGAAAGAAGAGGCCCGTAAATTGTTTGAAGAACTGAAATACAAATATCCTGATTCCAACGAGGGCCGTGAGGCCAGCCGCTATCTGGCTATGCTTCAAGGATGATACTCAAGTGAATGATAAATAGGTGGCCACCCGTCTGAAAAACCTGTCGGATTTGGATGCAGCTCCGCTTCCTGAAGCCAGAGGCTGGAGAGTGGGGGTGGTAGTTGCGGATTATCATCGCCAAATTACCCGTCGCCTCCTGGATGGCTGTATCCGCACTTTAATGCAATGCGGCATAAAAGAGAAAGACATCCGGGTGGTGTGGGTTCCGGGTGCTTTTGAGTTGCCGGCCGGAGCCCAGATGCTCGCGGGAGCTTCCAAGGTGGAAGCCATTGTCTGCCTGGGATGCGTCATTAAAGGTGAAACCAAACATGATGAGTATATTAACCAGGCAGTAGCCACCGGTATAACACAACTTTCCCTGGCATTGAAAAAGCCGGTGATATTTGGCCTTCTGACCACGCAGAATCTCCGGCAGGCCAAAGATAGGGCCGGGGGCCGGCATGGCAACAAAGGAGTGGAGGCAGCTCTCACAGCAGTGAAAATGATTGCTCTGCATAGAAAATTGAAACGGTGACATAAGTATCTAGCGGAAGCTTAACAAACTGCTCTTCCGCGGATAAAAAATTACATGCCATGCGCCTGTATACCATTGACACGGGATTTTTTAAACTGGATGGCGGAGCCATGTTCGGAGTGGTACCGAAAACCATCTGGAATAAAATCAACCCTGCAGATGAAAAGAACCTGTGCACCTGGGCTATGCGCTGCCTGCTGATAGAAACCGGCTCTGCTCTGGTGCTGATTGACTGCGGACTGGGCAATAAACAAAGCGAGAAATTTTTCAGCTACTACGAGCCACATGGAAACACCACGTTATTGGATTCTTTGTCCAGACATGGCTTTTCCCCGAATGATGTGACCGATGTGGTATTGACTCATTTGCATTTTGACCATTGCGGAGGAGCTATCAATAAAGAGGGAGAACGCTACGTTCCGGCATTTCCCAATGCAGTGTACTGGACCGATGAAGCACACTGGCAATGGGCACTCCATCCCAATGACAGGGAAAAAGCCTCTTTTCTCCGGGAAAATATTTTGCCCATAGAGGCTAGCGGGCAGCTTCGCTTTTTAAAGCAGGGTAGTGACGTTTATCCGGGTTTTGATTATATACGCGTATTCGGACATACTGAGGCTATGATCATTCCCTTGATTCGCTTTAAGGAAATCACCCTCGCATACATGGCTGACCTCATTCCTTCTGCCGGGCATATTCCGGTTCCCTACGTTATGGGCTATGATGTGCGACCGTTGATTACCATGCAGGAGAAAAAAGATTTTTTAAAAAAAGCTTATGAAAATAACTATGTGCTCTTTTTTGAGCATGACCCGCAAATAGAATGCTGCTCTCTTCAGCTGTCGGAAAAGGGAGTGCGCCTGAAACAGACCTTCACATTACAGGAAATCATAGGCTAGCCGCCTATAAGAAATCGGCGGATAGGTTATCTCTCCAAGGTGTGTTCCTCCAGTGGTTTTACAACCAGTAAACCTTAAATACAAAAACATATAAGCAACCTGGAAAACGTCCATTAAAAGCATTCAGTACCATATTCTCTTTCTGGACACCGATTTTTCAAAATGACAAACATAAGATGGAGGATATCTACATATCTATGTGATTATCAAGTATTTGATTTTGGGGCATACAGATTGCCGAACTACTGTCAACCGATGACTATACCTACCATGGGGAAAATTAAACATGTTTTTCACCTTAGAGGAATCATCCAAATGACCTTTGCTATCCTACTGTTTCTCTCCCTTACAGCATATACCCCGTACCCTTCGGCAACTAAGCAAAACGGTAAGTGCGTGGAGCAGCTTCAAAACAACAAAATATATGATGTGATTTACATCAGTTGTGCGGAGGGTGGGCCGTCTGTGCTTAGCCATTTTTGCTCTGATGATTTTTTTCCTGGCTATAGCATAGACTTTACAATTTCGGCTTGCATTTACGGCTTAAGCAACAACCGGTTTCATGTGGAGTGGATTGGCCGTGCACCCCCATCTTTGTTCGTCTGATTTTTTAGAGGCAAGGAATGCCTTTATCCGGAATACACAGGTTTTCCGAATAAGAGCCGGGGAGTTCAGGATATAAAAATTCCGATTCTCATTGCAGTATTTATTTCAAAAATCAAAAACCTGACATATGAAACGCTTAATAAGCTTAATGATTTTTGCAATGTTCTCACTCAACTGTGGGTTTGCTCAGCAATGCAGCCGTTTTGATATTACAGGGCTTGCTCATGGTACAGTAGTTAATAATCTCTTCCAGGCTAATGGAGTTACCATTCAGGCCATTCCGAATCCCGGGGGGACCAACAAGGCAGTTATCTACAACACCAACGGCAACTGGACCGAAGACCCTGACCTGAATGTAGGCATAGGCAATATCATCATCATCAATGAAAACCCGAGTAACAATGATGGTGATGGCACCGGCCCGGACGATAACGCCACAGGAGGCACGTTAAGGTTTCTGTTTGCGCAATCAATTAAAGTAGTCTCCATTATAGCCGTGGATGTGGACAAACCGGGAGCTGTGATAAAAGTTTATGATGCATTTAATCATGTAATCGCTCAGATACCTATTTCTGTGGGTGCAGATGCCTCTGTGCAAACCATTACCGTGAATGTTCCTGGCACGCGCAAACTGGAAATCATATACAGGGATTCGGGGGGCTTCAGTTTAAATCTTTCTTGTCCGAATATCTGTGATGCCTTTGATATATCCGGTTTGGCACATGGAACACATGTAGACAGCATGTTTATGTCAAGTGGAATAACCGTAGTAGCCATACCTAATCCGGGAGGCCGTCCGGATGCAGTTATCTACAACACCAACGGCAACTGGACCGAAGACCCTGACCTGAATATAGGCATAGGCAATATCATCATCATCAATGAAAACCCGAATAACAATGACGGTGATGGCACCGGCCCCGACGATAACGCCACAGGAGGCACGTTAAGGTTTCTGTTTGCCAGTCCGGTATAGGCAATATCATCATCATCAATGAAAACCCGAATAACAATGATGGTGATGGCACCGGCCCGGACGATAATGCCACAGGAGGCACGTTAAGGTTTCTGTTTGCCAGTCCGGTTACGATTGTATCATTCATTGCAGTGGATGTGGACAAGCCGGGAGCCGTGGCTATAGCATATGATGCAGCGAATAATGTAATTACATCAGTGAACATACCCGTGGGCGCTGATGCTTCTGTGCAAACCATTCCGGTGAATGCTCCGGGCACACGCAGATTTGACCTCATCTATCGCGATTCGGGTGGATTCAGGCTCAATCTTGACTGCTCCACAAGCCAGAAACGCGAAAATTCCAGTGATCTGACGCTGGAGACTACAAATGCTCAACTACAGGTCAGGTCTTTACCCAATCCCTTTTCCTCTCAGGCTAATCTTCAGTTCAGTGTGACTGAAACCGTGCATGCCAGAGCTGAATTGTTGTCTGCTGATGGCAAAATCGTTCAGACTCTGTTTAATGGCATTGCCGCGGGAGGTCAGCAATATGACTTTAACCTATACGCCAGTGATCTGACCGCCGGCATGTATATCTTCAGAGTTGTGACCGAAAAGGGTGACGTGCGGCACACACGCCTCATGCTGGTGAAGTAATGCTGAAGTTGCTGGTGTAAAAAGGGCTGCTCCTTCACAAGAGCAGCTTTTTTATTTCACCCCACCTGAGTGAAAGGCAAACCCGCAAAAAAAAGAAGTGCACATTTCATGTGCGGATACGCAGAATTTCAAATCTTTTGAGGAAAAGCGGGCACCACGCTTTTCTCTATCGCGGCCCTAATCCTAATAGAAGAGTACTGAAAAAGAAAGAGGCTATTCCGAAGAATAGCCTCTTTCTCTTGGTAGCGGGGGCAGGACTTGAACCTGCGACCTTTGGGTTATGAGCCCAACGAGCTACCAACTGCTCCACCCCGCGATGTCAATAAAAAACATATTGATTAGCCTCCTGTGCAGGAGGCGGGTTGCAAAGTTACATTAAATACATGGCTCCGGCAAGGGCAGAAAAAACATTACCTGTTAAAAACGCTCCAGCTGGGAGAAAAAGAAATTACTTTCCCGCTCGGCATTTTCATCAGAGTCTGAGCCATGAATAGCATTGGCTTCAATACTCTTGGCAAAAAGGTTTCTGATGGTACCTTTTTCAGCCTTGACCGGGTCAGTGGCTCCTATGAGCTTTCTGAAGTCTTCTACTGCATTTTCTTTTTCCAGAATGGCAGCAACAATGGGACCGGATGACATATAGGTAATCAGATCATTATAAAAGGGACGCTCCCTGTGTATTTCATAAAATCGCCCGGCCTCCTCACGCGTGAGCCGTGTAAACTTCATTGCGGTAATACGAAAGCCCGCTTCGTTGATCTTTGCCAGTATGGGGCCGATGTAATTATTGGCCACTGCGTCCGGCTTGATCATCGTAAAGGTTTTATTCATAAGGACGGAAGTTTGGTTTTTAAATGAGTGGGCAAAGTTATTCAATAAAAGTGCATTGCAGCAACAGAGTGGTATCTTTGGAGCCATTTTAGTTTTTTAATTCTGTTTACATGCCTGATACCAATCCGCTGTCCCTGACACGTCAGCTGACTGCCGCTCGTAAGGTGGTCATCACTACACATGCCAATCCTGATGGTGATGCGATGGGTTCAAGCCTGGCCATGTTTCATTATCTGAAGAAAAAAGGATGTGTTCCGGCAGTTATCGTCCCTACTTCCTATCCTGATTTTCTTGCGTGGCTGCCGGGTAATGAGCAGGTGCTTGTGTATCAGAATGGGGGCGGCAAAGCAGATCAGCTGATAGCGGAAGCCGAAATCATCGTTTGCCTGGATTTTAATGCGCTTTCACGCACGGGTGATATGGAGAATGCCCTTCGTTCGGCTTCAGCACTGAAGGCGGTAATTGACCACCATATCAGTCCGGATACTTTCCCTGATTTTCTGATCTCCGATGTTGCCAAAAGCTCTACGGCTGAAATTGTCTATGATTTCATAACGGTTTGCGGAGACGAAGGACTTATTGATAAGGAAATCGCAGAGTGCCTCTTCACAGGTATCCTTACCGATACGGGAGGTTTTCAGTTTCCGACTACTACGGCTGCGGTGCATCGCAAGGCAGCTTTTCTCATTGAGTGCGGAGCGGATAATCATGCTATTTACGAAAGAGTGTTTAACACCTTTTCCGAAATGCGCCTGCGTCTCTTCGGGTATTGCATAGAAAGAATGAAATTGTTTAAAGACCTCAAAACTGCGCTTATTGTACTAAGCCGCAATGAATTGCAGCGCTTTGCTGTCAGGCAGGGCGATACCGAGGGGCTGGTAAATTTTCCTATGAAGATGCAGGAGATTAATCTGTCCGTGCTTATTGTGGATCGCACCGAGCGGATAAAGTTGTCGTTCAGGTCAAGAGGAACTTTTGACGTTAACCAGTTTGCCCGCGAGCATTTCAACGGAGGAGGTCATCGCAACGCAGCCGGAGGATATTCCTTTGAAAGTCTGGAAAAAGTGGTTCAAAAGTTTGAAAGCATTCTCCCGCAGTATCGGGAGGCGCTTCAGTATTGAAGGGAAACAGACTTAAAAAACCCAACCGGATTTGTAAATTTGCCTTCTTTTTCTTTTTTAGGAATATGTTCAGGTACCGTTTTTCTGTTTTCGTACTACTGTTATATGCCGCAGGTCTGTTTTATGCCTGTCAGCCCCCGGAAGAAAAATCTCTTGAGCAGATAAAAGAAGCGGAGGCTGCTTTATTCGGTGATGGCAGCAGTTTTACATTTGATGAGTCAGCAGCAATAAGACTCATTCAAGCCTATTCTGCTTTTGTACAGGAACATCCCAAGAGCAAAAAAGCTCCGGAAATGCTGCTGAAGGCTGCCGATTTGTACCGGTCAATGCAGCAACCCCAGAACGCTCTGAAGTTGTATCAAGAAATAGAATCATCTTACCCCGAATTTGAAAAAATACCCCAGATTATTTTTCTGGAGGGGTTTACGTATGAAAATGAACTCAATGATCTGAATGCAGCTCGGGAGCGCTACGAAACTTTTCTGCAAAAATATCCCAACCATGAACTTGCCGATGATGTAGAATTTTCTCTGAAAAACCTGGGTAAGTCACCTGAAGATATCATCCGCAGCTTTGAGCAGGCTGATTCAACGGTGCAACAACTGTATCCGGACACTACACTGCAGTGATTCAGCTTTCAAAGAAGCGAAAAAGAATGCCTTCCAGTTCGGGAATGCTTACGTTTTGATACAGCTCTCCGTTTCGGGCATAGGCGATCTCACCTGTTTCTTCAGAGACTACCACGGCCAGTGCATCGCTGTGTTCGGTAATGCCAACAGTCGCACGGTGACGCAGCCCCAGTCGGGAGGGCAGGTCGGGATTATCAGAAACCGGCAACACGCAGCCGGCTGCAATAATTCTGGAATCGGCAATAATTACAGCACCGTCATGCAGGGGGCTGTTTTTTTCAAAAATGCTCTCCAGCAGTTTTGCGGATATGTAACCGTCAATGGCCACACCGGTGTTTGCATAAAATTGCAGCCGCGAAGTGGTAGATATTACGAGGATAGCACCTGTCCTGGATTTTTGAAAGTCGGTAATAGCTGTAAGGATCTCCTGTAGCTGGTAATCAAATACAGGTTTGCGTTTGTCTTTACCCAACAGTGTTTTCAGGTAGTTATTATATCGGCTGAAACGGCTGCTACGTCCCAGAAACAGCAAAAACTTCCGCACTTCAGGCTGAAAAACGATCAGCAGGGCAATGACGCCCACTTCTATAAAATTACCTATGATGCCTCCCAGCAGCTCCATATCCAGCATGCGCACAATAAACCACATCATATATACCAGCAGCATGCCCATGAAAATGTTAAAGGCAATGCTTCCGCGCAGAAGCTTATACACCTGATACAGCAGAATGGCTACCAGCAATACATCCAGGATGTCAAAAAAACTGAAGTCCAGAAATCCTATTTTGAAGCCAAACATTGTGGTCAATCAGTAACCCGCAGGTTTAGATACGCAATGATACAGTTTAATTAGTTCAACTGTCTGCCGCGCCTCCGCCACATCATGCACACGCAGCAGATCGGCACCATTGAGCAGGGCAATGGCATGCAGGGCAGTAGTGCCATTAAGCGCTTCGGCAGGAGATAACTTCAGAGGTCTGCATATCATGGACTTTCTGGATATACCGACCATCAACGGCAGGCCAAAAATGCGGAAGTGAGAAAAATTTTTCAGCAATGTATAATTGTGCTCCACGCTTTTTCCGAAGCCAAATCCCGGGTCAAGAATAATATCCTGCACACCAGCCTTGCTTAGAAGAGAAAGTTTTTCCGTAAAAAAATCACTAATCTCTGCAGTTACATCCTCATAATGCGGTTGTTGCTGCATAGTGGCAGGTGTGCCCTTCATGTGCATGAGAATATAAGGGATTTTGAGCCGCGCAACCGTTTCAATCATGTCAGGGTCAAGTGCTCCGGCTGAGATGTCATTGATCATGTCAGCTCCTTCGTTCACGGCAACTTCAGCCACGGCTGCCCGAAAAGTATCAACGGAAATAATGGCATCCGGAAAGGCTTTCCGAAGCTCACGCAAAGCGGGTATTACCCTTGCCATTTCCTCCTGCGGCTCAACCAGCGGAGCTCCGGGGCGGGATGAAACGCCTCCTGCATCCAGGATGTCAGCCCCTTCTTCCAGCATGCGGGCTGCATGTTGCACCACGTCACGCATCCGGACAAACCGCCCTCCGTCATAAAAAGAATCGGGAGTCAGGTTTAAAATACCCATAATCCGTGGGGTGGTGAAATCCAGTATGCGTCCGTTGCAGTTCAGGGTTAATTTTTTGCAAAAAGGATTATTTTTAGCAGCCATGGTAGAGGTGTGGCAGGATATCTTTTTTCGGGAAATTAAAATTAGAGTTATTCAGCCAGCTGTGGCGAACAAAGGTACAGTGAGCTTAAAAACGTATTTTTTATGACTTTAACTCTTACTCAGGTATTCTTGAGTATTGCGGCAGCAGCAGTGGTGCTTACTGCACTGCGGTGGTCTGTCAAAAAGCCACAAAGTTTACTGGTGTTGCTGATACAGCATTTTATTGGTCTTTTTTTCATTTTTTCAGGCTTTGTGAAGGCTATTGATCCGCTGGGTACATCATACAAGATTGAGGAATACTTCGTGGAATTTGGAGTGGATTTTCTGGTAGCTTATTCGCTGCCTTTTTCGGTTTTTACTATTGTTCTGGAAATAGTGCTGGGAGTTACCCTCCTGATAGGCTTTTTGAAAGATACAACCGCAGCCTTGTTGCTGGCACTCATTGTGTTTTTTACTGTTCTTACTGGCTTTACTTATTTGTCAGGTTATGAAATAGGTAAATGGTATAATCCTTCCACCTGGGTATTTAATGAACTGAATATGAAAGTTACCGATTGCGGATGCTTCGGTGACTTTCTGAAAATCAAACCCTATCATTCGTTTCTGAAAGACGTCTTTCTAACCGTGCTGATTGTGTTTTTATTTATTCAGCGAAAAAAAATAGATGAGTTGTTTTCACCGGTTACCAGAGGGGTTGTAACAGCAGTGGCCGTGGTAGGTTTTACGCTTTTCTGTTTCCGCAACTTTGCCTGGAATCTGCCGCTGTTTGACTTCCGTCCTTACAAAGTCGGCAATTATCTCCCTGATCTGATGAAAGAAATTCCTGATAAAGTGGAGTATATATGGGTATATCAGGATAAAAACAGCGGTGCGGTACAGGAGTTTTCAGATGCTGAGTTCATGCAGGTGAGTTCGCAACCGGGATTCAAAGACAAATACCAGTTTGTTGATCGCAAGGTGGGCAAGGTTTTGCAGAAGGGCGTTCCAGCCAAAATCAATAATTTCCAGATTATCAATGAGCACAATGAAGATGTCTCAGAAGATATTTTATACTATCCGGATTACCAGATGTTGGTGATAGCCTATGATCTTGAGCACACGAAAGAAAAAGCTTTTCAGGAAAAACTAAATCCGCTGGCATCTGAGGCGCAAAAGGCAGGCATACCGTTTTTTGTGGTTACAGCTGCCTCTTCCGGGCAGATTGCTGCATTCAGGGAGAAAAACGGGATAAGTTATCCTGTTTATACTGCTGATCCTGTTTTTCTGAAAACCATCATTCGCTCCAACCCGGGACTGGTGCTGCTGAAAGAGGGCACAGTGATGGGCAAATGGCACCATCGGCACATTCCTTCTTATGATGAGCTGAACAGAAATTTTCTCAAAAGGTGACAGGCTATATTGTGAAAAGACTGGCCTATGGGCTGCTGGTGATAGCAGGTGTCATTCTGATTATCTTTTTTCTCTTCAATGTACTTCCGGTAAACTCAGCCAGGCTTACGCTGGGGCAGCGCGCAGATGTTTCTTCCGTAGAAGCTATTGAAAAAGAATTGGGGCTTAATCTGCCTTTACATAAGCGTTTGATTAAGTATGTCGGGGAGCTGTCTCCGCTATGGGTACACAGCCGTTCGGCCGGGGAGCAGGAGAAATTTGGATACATAACCCTGATACCTTTGGGCACGCAGGTCCTGGCACTGAAGATGCCCTATCTGGGACGCTCCTATCAGACCCGCAAGCTGGTTTCCCAAATTCTTGCCGAAAAAATACCACAGACGATTATCCTTGCGCTTGCCTCTATGTTGCTGGCTTCGATACTTGGTATCGCCATGGGTGTCTTTGCTGCCGTCCATCACAATAAGTTCTGGGATAATACACTAGTTACCCTTTCGGTATTTGGTATTTCACAACCGTCTTATTTTACCGGAATTGTGCTGGCTCTGTTGTTTGGCTACCTATGGCATGACTATACAGGATTGAACCATGTGGGGTCTTTATTTGAGCTAAACGATTTTGGCGATGAAGTAATAAACTGGAAAAACCTGATCCTCCCGGCTATAGCCCTTGGGGTGCGGCCCGTGGCTATCATTACGCAACTTACCCGCAGTGCCATGCTGGATGTGTTGTCGCAGGATTATATCCGTACGGCCAGGGCAAAGGGCCTGGGGTTTTATACCGTAATTTTCAAGCATGCCTTGCGCAATGCCCTTAATCCGGTGGTTACTTCCATTTCTGGCTGGCTGGCAGCCCTGCTTGCCGGAGCATATTTTGTAGAAATTATTTTTGATTACAAAGGGCTGGGATATGAAACCGTAAAGGCTCTGCTCAACTTTGATTTTCCTGTGGTAATGGGTTCGGTGCTCTTCACTGCAATCACCTTTGTGGTGATTAATATGCTCACCGATGTAGTATATGCTTTTCTTGACCCCCGCATTTCCATAGCGGAGCGGAGTTAATGTTGCGATCAACAAGTGTTATAGATGAATTACTTCTCCGTATGCTGCTGCTACGGCTTCCATTACCGCCTCTGACATAGTAGGGTGGGGGTGTACTGATTTGATGATTTCATGGCCTGTGGTTTCCAGCTTGCGGGCTACCACCACTTCGGCAATCATTTCAGTTACATTAGCCCCAATAAAATGTGCACCCAGCCACTCGCCATAACGGGCGTCAAAGATTACTTTAACGAATCCTTCGCGCAGGCCGGCTGCCCGTGCCTTGCCCGATGCTGTAAAAGGAAACTTCCCCACTTTCACCTCGTACCCTTTTTCTTTGGCCTGGGCTTCGGTGTATCCTACTGAAGCAATTTCCGGCTGACAATAGGTACAGGAGGGCAAATTATTATAATCCAGCGGCTGAGGATTCAGACCGGCAATTTTTTCCACACAGATAATGCCCTCAGCAGAGGCTACATGGGCCAGAGCCGGGCCTTGCACAATGTCTCCTATAGCATAGATACCGGTGGCTGTGGTACGATAAAATGCATCTACCACAACTTTGCCCTTTTCTGTTTTCACCCCAGTTTCTTCCAGACCGATGCCTTCAATGTTGGCTGAAATTCCGGCAGCGGAGAGCAGCACCTCACACATAACGGTTTGCTGTCCGTCAGGGGTTTTGATTTTCACCTCGCAGCCCTTTGTTGAGGTGGTGACACTTTCCACAGATGAGCCGGTGAGCACTTCAATACCCTGTTTTTTAAAACTGCGCAGCAGCTCCCGTGATACTTCTTCATCTTCTGCCGGTACAATACGCGGCAAGAACTCTACAAGAGTTACCCGCGTGCCTATGCTGTTGTAAAAGTATGCAAACTCCACACCGATGGCACCGGCTCCTACTATCACCATGCTTTCGGGTTTTTTCTGCAGGCTCATGGCTTCCCGATATCCGATAATGCGCTTACCGTCCTGTGGGAGGTTGGGTAGCTCCTTTGACCGTGCTCCTGTAGCAAGAATGATGTGGCGGGCCGTATACTCGGTGGTTTTGCCGGCTGCATCGGTGACTGCGACCTTATTTCCCGCTTTGAGGCGACCGGTGCCGTTTATGACATCAATTTTGTTTTTTTTCATCAGAAACTGTACCCCATTGCTCATGGCGGATGCAACCTCGCGGCTGCGTTTTATGATATTGCCGAAGTCAGCAGTTGCATCCTTTACATGAATACCATAATCTTCAGCGTGTTTCAGGTAGTCAAAAACCTGAGCGCTCTTCAGAAGCGCTTTTGTGGGGATACAGCCCCAGTTCAGACATATTCCGCCCAGCTCAGCACGCTCCACTACAGCGGTTTTCATTCCGAGCTGAGAGGCTCTGATTGCAGCCACATAACCTCCCGGCCCGGAACCGATAATGAGAATATCATACATCATGTACAGAGTTTGTAGCCAAAAATAAAGAGTAAATGCCGATAGTGGGTCATCAGGGGCTTAAAATGTGCCGCAGCGGCATGCGCACCTATTTGGTCATGTCATCAATATAAATACCCGGATAGCGAGAGGGGTCAAAGGTAAATTCCTCATCCGGCAGATTGGAAGTTTCTTCAATAGCGGTGAGCACGTAGGTATAGCGTGTGCCGTCTTTAGACAGGATTTCGGCTTTAAGAATTTGCTTTTTTTCCTTGTCTACTATCAGAAAAATCATTTTGTAGGGCGATTCTTTGATATTCATCGGCAGCAGGTTAACTACTGCAGCCCGCCTGTCCATAAAGGTGGTTTCTCCGCCCAAACGGTAGAAAAAGTCTTTTTTATACAGCTCAAAGAACTTACTAGGACTCTCCACTTCCTCTTCCCCGGGCTCAAAGTAACTAATCTGCAGTTCATTGGGTTCTTTAAGATACACGTAGCGTTTGACATTGTCACAAATGATTGTCATTTCCTCGGTATCAATCTTATACTTATCCTTTTTCAGATAAACGGTGCCCTGAGATTTAATATAAGCCTGCTCTTCAGGGGTATCTACCGAGAGAGAAAACTGAATTTTTACCGAGGGGGCAGCATGATACTTTTCATATACCGCATCCAGCAGCACCCGGGCGTTGGGGTCATTTTCTATTCTGCGTTCATTGGGTTGCGCATCCAGGAGCTGATGGGAAAGCAGCAGAATGGTAATAGGATAAAGGAGGCAAAAGGAAATGGCGTGATTCATGAATTGGTTTTTTCCAGCTTTTTCTCCTGGGTCAAAAACCGTTCCAGCTCAGCGAGATCTTTGATTAAAACCTCACGTGGCTTACTCCCCTGATTGGGTCCCACAATGCCGCAGGCTTCCAACTGATCCATCACTCTGCCGGCCCGGTTGTAGCCTAAGTTAAGCCTTCTTTGTAACAATGAGGTAGAACCCTGCTGGGTGGATACGATGAGGCGGGCGGCCTCTTCAAATTTTTCATCGCGGTCATTGGGGTCCAGTGAGCTTCCGGACGAGTCATCTTTATCATCAATATATTCGGGAAGGAGGAAGGCTTCCGGATAGCCGCGCTGAGAAGCAATGAAATTGACTACGTTTTCCACTTCCGGAGTATCTACAAACGCGCACTGCAGCCTCACCAGATCGCTGCCCGATGCCAGTAGCATATCCCCTCGTCCGATGAGCTGGTCAGCGCCTCCCACGTCAATGATGGTGCGGGAATCCACTTTTGATGTTACCTTAAAGGCAATGCGGGCAGGGAAGTTGGCTTTGATGGTGCCGGTGATGATATTTACCGAAGGTCGCTGGGTGGCGATTATCAGGTGTATACCCACTGCACGGGCCTTTTGTGCCAAACGGGCGATGGGTGTCTCAATCTCCTTGCCGGCCGTCATAATCAGGTCGGCAAATTCGTCAATCACCAGCACAATATAGGGAAGAAATTTGTGTCCTTTTAAAGGATTGAGTCTGCGCGCAATGAACTTCGCATTGTATTCCTTGATGTTGCGGGCATTGCACTGTGTGAGCAGGCTGAAGCGCTCATCCATCTCTATGCAAAGTGCGTTGAGTGTGTGGATGACCTTTTTCGTATCGGTGATGATTACTTCCTCAGAGTTTGGCAGACGGGCAAGAAAATGTTTTTCAATAGTTTTAAAAATGGAGAGCTCCACCATTTTAGGGTCCACAAGTACAAATTTGAGCTGCGAAGGATGTTTCTTGTATAGCAGGGATATTAATATAGCATTCAACCCCACTGACTTACCTTGCCCGGTAGCCCCGGCCACCAGCAGATGAGGCATTTTGGCCAGATCCTCAATGATGATTTCATTAGCAATATTTTTCCCCAGAGCTATGGGCAGATCATAGCGGGTGTTCTGAAATTTTTCCGATGCCAGCATGGAGCGCATGGAAACAATTTCTTTACGCACATTGGGCACTTCAATACCTATGGTACCTTTGCCGGGTATAGGTGCAATGATGCGGATGCCCAGTGCAGCCAGGCTCAGAGCAATGTCATCCTCCAGATTTCTGATTTTGGAAATGCGCACGCCAGCGGCCGGAACAATTTCATAAAGTGTCACGGTAGGGCCTACCGTAGCCTTGATTTTTGATATTTCAATGGAGTAGTTCCTTAAGGTTTCTATGATTTGGTTTTTGTTCTTTTCCAGCTCCTCCTTGTCAATGGTTATTTTCTCGTCACCGTAAACCTTCAGCAGATCAAGCGGAGGATATCTGTAATCCGGCAAATCCAGAGTGGGATCGTAGTTTACTGTTTGATTTTCGGTGACAAACTCCTCCTCCTTCGTCACAGCAATATCCAGGGGCAACTCATCGTCTTCGTCTTGTTGCTTTGTACTGGAATGCGCTGATTCTTCTTCAGCAACATCCACCACCTCTAATTCAGGCTCCGGAGGAGATTCCTTTTCACCAGATTGCGGAGTAAATTGATCTTCCGTTAGGCTCTCCGCCAGGTCAGAGTCTTGTTGTTGGGCTGCTACATTCTCCGCAAGGATGGCCTCTTCCCATTTTTTGACTTCTGTTTCTTCCGCCACTTCGGGATGTCGTGCAAATCTGGCTTTGAGTGCAGCCGGAATATGGAAGCTGAAGTTGAAACGGATGATTAAAAAAGCCAAAAGTGTGAACAACAGGACAGAGAATGTCCCCAACCACCCGATGAGGTGGTGCAATCTTTCATTCAGGTAATTGCCGAAAGCACCGCTCCAGGGAAACTCTATGGACGTGTTTTGGAATATGAAAGCAAAAAACAGGGGAAACCACAGCAAGGCAAGGAGACTGTATTTACATACGCTAAGGAGCGGCACATTGGGTCTGCGGGTTATCAACCGGATGCCGGCAAAGAAAATAATGGGTATGAAGACAAAAGAGGTAATGCCGAAAAGATCCTTAAAAAACCATTCGGCTGCTATGGCCCCGATGCGCCCTATTTGGTTGGCGGCATGCATATCGCGGGGCGATATTGCCTGATCGGTTTTCCAATTGAAAAGATAGGAAATAAAAGCTGCAGCAAGCAGTACTGCAATGAAAACCAGCGTAAGCCCGATGACTTTGGGTATGCGCTGATCGTTCCAGGCGGCACGGAGAGAGCCGATAAATCCTACCCCTTTTTTTTTCTGACTTTTATCCTTTTCGTTTTTTCCCATTTCCGCTCATCTGCTTTAGAAACGAATAAAATTAGCGGATGAGCGTGCTGGTGCCTATGAATAATTTGAACATGCAGCGGGCGGTGTGTTCATTATTCTGAAATAAGTATTTTAGCCGAACAGAAAGACTGACTGTTTAAAAAGCAAAGCTATGTCACTTGCTGTTCGTACACCTCCGTCTATAAATGAAGCAGTGAAGGATTACGCTCCGGGCTCTTCGGAGCGTGTTGAGCTTAAAGATGCCTTAAAAAAGGCGCGGGCAAAGGTAGCCGAAATTCCGATGGTCATTGACGGGAAACGGGTGAAAACCGCCCGGAAAATAAACATTTATCCTCCTCATGAGCGCAGGCATAAACTGGGCTTTTACTATCAGGGCAGCAAACAACATGTCATTGCTGCCATTGATGCCGCACTGAAAGCCAGGCATGTTTGGGAACACACCCCCTGGGATCAGCGGGCTGCCATTTTTCTCAGGGCGGCCGACTTGCTCACCACCAAATATCGGGCGGCAATGAATGCTGCTACCATGTTGGGTCAATCAAAGAATGTACATCAGGCTGAAATAGATGCTGTCTGTGAACTGGCTGATTTTTTTCGCTTTAATGTGCATTTCATGCAGCAGATATATGCCGAGCAGCCTTACTCTCCCCACGGGGTGCACAATAGCATGGATTACCGGCCGCTGGAGGGTTTTGTGCTGGCCATAACTCCTTTTAACTTTACATCCATTGCAGGCAACCTGCCCACTGCTCCGGCGTTGATGGGTAATACTGTGGTGTGGAAGCCGGCATCCACTCAAATCTATTCGGCAGCAGTGATTATGCAGATTCTTCAGGAGGCTGGCCTGCCAAAGGGCGTCATCAACATGATTTTTACCGAGGGCAAGGTGACCGGGGATGTCGCTTTAAGGCATCCGCAACTTGCAGGAGTGCATTTCACCGGCTCCACATCCACCTTTCAGCATATCTGGAAAACTATCGGGGCTCATGTGGCCGGTTATAAAGCCTATCCCCGTATAGTAGGGGAAACCGGAGGCAAGGATTTTGTTGTTGCCCATCCTTCAGCCGATGTACGGAGCCTCATTACGGCACTGGTGCGGGGAGCATTTGAATATCAGGGGCAAAAGTGCTCGGCAGCTTCACGCGCCTACATACCTTCGGGTTTGTGGAAACAGGTTTGCGAGGGCCTCGGGCAGGAACTTGCTACCATCCGTATAGGACCTCCTGAAGATTTTACCAATTTCATCAATGCCGTCATAGACGAGAAAGCCTTTGATAAAATCACATCCTATATCGTCCGGGCTAAAAAAGATAAACAGGAATTTATTGCCGGAGGAGGATTCAGTAAGAAGGATGGTTATTTCATTGAGCCCACTGTCATCCGGACCAACAACCCTCAATATGTGACCATGTGCGAAGAAATATTCGGACCGGTGCTAACCGTTTATGTGTATCCCGATAAAAAATATGCACAAACGCTGGAACTGGTGAACCGCACTTCACCCTATGGTCTTACGGGGGCCATTTTTGCCCGCGACAGGAAGGCTATTGCACAGGCTTCACAAGTGTTACGTCACGCAGCCGGCAACTTTTACATCAACGATAAGCCCACCGGTGCCGTAGTAGGTCAGCAACCTTTTGGCGGAAGCCGTGCCTCCGGCACGAATGATAAAGCCGGTTTTTACCTGAATCTGCTGCGTTGGACCTCGCCCCGCGCCATAAAGGAAAATAATTCCCCACCCACAGATTATCGCTATCCCTTTATGTCAGAGCCTTAAGTATTTATTCACGATAATGCATATCTACTTTGAAACAGACAAAAATTGATATTCTGCTGCAGCCGGTTAACCGGTTCATTCACCATGAAACATCGGGAGGAATTGCTCTTTTTGTCGCGGCCGTGGCGGCCATGGTCTGGGCAAATTCCCCGTGGGCACACTTTTATCATGCACTCTGGCATGTGCCTTTTCAGATAGGTTTCGGTGATTTTGTGATTTCCAAAGATTTGCACCATTGGATTAATGACGGATTGATGGCTGTTTTCTTTTTTGTAGTAGGCCTGGAGCTCAAAAGGGAGTTTATAGGAGGAGAGCTGTCTTCCTTCAGCAAGGCACTGCTGCCGATGGCTGCTGCTTTGGGTGGAATGGTGGTGCCGGCAGCACTTTATGTTGCATGGAATCGGGAAGCACCTTTTATAAACGGTTGGGGCATTCCGATGGCTACGGACATAGCCTTTGCGCTAGGCATTCTGGCTTTGCTGGGTAGCCGTGTTCCCCTGTCGCTAAAGGTTTTTCTCACAGCCCTGGCTGTAGTTGATGACTTGGGTGCGGTGCTGGTGATAGCCTTTTTTTATACCTCCGAAGTATCGCTTGAAAACCTTGCCATTGGAGCAACAGTAATGGCTTTGATGATGGGAGGCAACTGGCTGGGTATACGCAGCTCGCTTTTTTATGGCATACTGGGCATCGGAGGACTGTGGCTTGCTTTTCTGCTTTCCGGAGTACATGCCACCATTGCCGGAGTTCTCGCTGCTTTTACTATTCCTGCCAGCACAAAAATTGATAAAAACGCATACCTCTCCAGCATGGAAGGATTTCTGGAGAAGTTCAGACGGGCCAAAACCGGGAAAAATGCACTGGCGTCTCAAGAGCAACTGGATGTGTTGGGAGACATTAAAAAATATACTGCAGCAGCCGAATCACCCTTGCAGCGGCTGGAAAACGGCATGCATGCCCTGGTAGCTTTCGTGGTGATGCCGGTTTTTGCCTTAGCTAATGCAGGCATTAGCCTTTCCGGTGACATGCTCTCGGCCTTTGGCAGCACTGTAACTCTTGGTATATTCCTAGGTCTTGTTGCTGGCAAATTTATAGGTATCGCAGGCATGACCCGCCTGGTGGTAGCCCTTAAGCTTGCTGCCCTTCCGCAAAATATAACATGGCGGCATATATATGGTGTTGCTCTGCTGGCTGGTGTCGGTTTTACCATGTCGCTCTTCATTACAGAACTGGCCTTTGTGGAACAGGACCTTATCGTTGAGGCCAAGCTAGGGATCATGTCGGCTTCTTCAGTGGCCGGTGTACTTGGTTATCTGCTTTTGCGCCTGAGTCCATCTGGAAATACCGATGCATGAATATTGTATTAAGCTAACCCGGAAACCTTTGTAAAGCTTTCCGGTAGCCTTCGGGAACTCTGCAGTTTGGAAAAGCCTTTTATTCTGTGTTGCCCTTCCTGCAAGGGCAGTTTGTTGTATCCGGAATAAACAAATAATATACTATGCAATCTGATGGAGTAAAGAATATCAGGCCGCTGGGTTTTCAGTGGGCAACATCTGATCCCTTTCTGTTTTGTGTGCACCATGAAGATTTTTATCCTGCAGGAAAAGAAAATATGGGACCTGATCCTCAATTGCTTGCCGGCAGGCTGCTGGGGCAGGATTTCCAGCTCAGGGATGGATGGCGAATGTATCACGGCACTACCGTGCCCGGCTTTCCATCTCACCCTCATTGTGGCTTTGAAACGGTGACCATTGTGAGAAACGGATACATTGACCACTCTGATTCCATGGGTGGCTATGGTCGTTTTGGCAAGGGAGATGTGCAGTGGATGACGGCAGGCCGTGGGGTGCAGCATGCCGAAATGTTTCCTCTGCTGCATTCGGATAAAGGCAATCCGGTAGAACTCTTTCAGATATGGCTGAATCTGCCCGCGGCCGCCAAAAAGGCCCCACCCCATTATACCATGTTCTGGCGCGAAAGGATACCTGTTTACCGCCATCACGATTCCTATGGGCGGGAAACAGTTGCCGATATCATTGCCGGACAACTGTATGGACGCCAGGCGCCCTCGCCCCCTCCGGATTCGTGGGCTGCTGACCCTGCACACGCTGTAGGCATTTGGCACATGCTGATGGAACCGGGTGCGGAATTTACTTTGCCACCGGCTGCAGCCGGTGTTAACCGCTCGTTGTATTTCTACAAAGGAAAATCCTTGCAGATAAACGGACATGCTGTGGAGGCATACCATGCCATAGATGCAGATGCCAGGTCCAGCTTAAAGCTTGTAAACGGAGATAAAACCGGCATGCTCCTGGTATTGCAGGGGAAGCCTATCGGAGAGCCTGTAGTACAGCACGGGCCTTTTGTGACGACCACCTACGCGGAAATACATGAGGCCATTCGCAATTATCAGCGCACGGGTTTTGGAGGGTGGCCCTGGCCGGTCAATGATCCGGTGCATCCACGCCACCGGGGCCGCTTTGCACACTATTCTGATGGGAAGGAAGAAAATATTTCGCAGGAGTAATAATTCAGGTAGTTAATAATTAAGTAATCAGAAAGAAGAAGGCTTCATGGCAGCTATCCATTCGGAGATGAGTTGCACGCCTTCTTCGTGTACCATTTTGCGCCCCAGTTCGGGCATCATCACTCCCGGGTCAGTAGACTGCATCCGGTAGAGAAGGATAGACTCCTGCGGCTTGCCGGGTACAATATCGTAAAGGAGATTACCTGAGCCACGTCCTGCTGCTACGGGCGCCTTATAGATACCAAGACTGGAAGGGTTAGTTTCATGAATATCCAGCAGCAATCCGGAAGTATTTGCAGGCCCCTCCTTGCTATGGCAGTGCGCACAGTTGATGTCCAGATAGGCACGCGCACGAGACTCCAGACTGCTGCCTTCGGGGTGGTTCCAGTCGGGCACGGTCGGACACTGCGAAAGGTCGTCCGGCAGCTGATCCAGTATGCCGGCATTACGCCAGCGAAGGAGTTGATTCATTATTCCGTCAGAGTAGGCGAAGTTTTTATTCAGTTGCCGGGCTGAAGGACCAATGGGTATGAGGCGTGATGCTTTTACATGGCATCCTTTGCACTGATTCACGTTCGGAATGCTGTACTGCAGCGTTTTTTGCTTCCCGTCAGTATGTATCCAGGAAATCTCTTTTCGTCCACCGGCAACTTCCAGATAGGCCTCTGTTTGTTCTTCATTCCAGATATAAGGCAATGCTTTCCATCCACTGGACTCATGGATGAGCAGGCGTGTTTCAATGATTTTTCGTCCTTTGGTTTCGTCTCTGAAATCATTCGGATAGAGGAAATTTTTTATTAGAATAGTTCCTTCCGGAAATTCAAACACGCTTTTGTCGTTGTAAATGGCTTTTTTACCTTCCGGCATTTTCACAAAACGTGCTTTGAGGGCATAGTCAGAAAACAGGGGCATGTTAAGGTCATAAGGCAAAACGCCCTCGGCTGGGATGAGGTCAGCCAGACGACCTTGGAAAAGACCATAATCAGATAGTTTCTCCAGCCCCCAGTGGCCTGTTAATGTGCTACCGCTTTGTTGCACAGGTATAGAGTCTTTGGGTCTGTTATCCGAGCAGCTGTAGTGCACCGCGAAAACACCCATCAACAAAGGTATCAGCAATATGAAAGGGCGCCATAATCTCATACAATCCACAGTGGAGAAATAAAAACAAGTATGCTTTCAAAGTTATTGAAAACACAGATAAGATACATTGCATTCCTGCTATATCGGCTTGCAGGCAGGCTATTTGAGGGAGCAGCCGAAATGCAGGCAATTTCGGTAATACATCTTTGTCTTCAACAACCGGTAACAACTATTAGAAAGCTCCAGTTTCGTGAGGTCTCAGAGAGGCAGTGCTACGGGCTGCAGTTTGGGGTGCTCGCAGTCAAAGGGGGCTGGGTTGGTGCTGATATTTTTGAAACCGTTACCGGCATCCACGTTGGCAAAAGTGCCGTTGCTGTTGTTGCGTATGCAGATGCGGTATTGCTCAAGGTAGTTACCGTCAGGTCCGGTTGCTGAGGGATCTTTTATTCCATCATAAATAATTGCAGGTCTTTTTAACGGAAAGCGCAGCCAGAGAAGTCGGCCTAAATCATAAGATAAGGCCGGCAGCCTGTACCAGGCATTTTTGTACTCATTGTTGTAGATGAAAACCTTTTTGGGATAGGGATCAAAGTTGGCATCGTTGTGTTTCTTTTTTACCAGCAGGTAGCTTACTATGGCCGTGCCTATGGTTTTATTGTCATGGACTTTATTGTCAAAAATCTCTACGTTGTCAGTGGCTAGCACCATAATGCCGGTGCCGGGTGGCACTTCGTGCACGATGTTGCCTTCAGGTGCAAAGTTGCGGTAATTGTTTTTTCTGACCGTGTTGTTGAAAACCCGAACTCCGTTGCCGCTTTGTGTGAGTTCAGGCATATCAAAAATCAGAATGCCTCCCGTATTATGATGAGACAGGTTGTTATACACATCGGCACGCAGGCAGTTTTCAATTTCAATACCTGCTACGTTGTGGAAAGCTTCACATGCTCTCACGATGACATCGCGCGATTGCCCTACGTAAATGCCGGCATCTGAAGCGCCTATGGCAATACAGTTTTCTATCAGCACACTATCACAATCAACCGGATAAAAGGCGTAAGAGCCATTTGTTTTTTTAGGTTTACCGGTCCATTCGGCCTTTACATTTCTGATGACAAGGTTTTTGGTCTTTTGAATTTTAATACAATCGCCTTTAGTATCCTGAATTGTAAAATCATAAAGCCTCAGGTTTTCGCAGTTTGTAATTTTTAATCCCTCGGAACCTTCCTGCTGGTTTTTGAAAGAAAGCACAGTTTTATCCATTCCTGCTCCCCGTATGACCAGAGATTTTTTGCCATCCAGAGAAAGACTTCCGGAGAATTTAAAATATCCTTCAGGAAGGTGCAGCGTATCGCCATCGGCAGCAAGGATAAGTTGAGTCTGGAGTTGTTTTTCAATATCCTGATAGGTGATCTGCTGAGAAGTGCATGCTGCGAGAGCAACTAAAATCAGAACGAAAGCAAAATATCGGTGCATGCTGGATATAGTTTGCGGCAATGATAATGAAAAATGGCCTTACGGGCTACGACAAATCCGGAGTGGCGAACATTTCTGGAGATTTTTCGTATCAGGATTTGACCCAATTAACCAAGATAAACCTGGAACCCTGATAGAACTATGCGAATATCTCACTTCACAGCATGTAGCCTGGTTGTTCTGACCAGTTGTATTCTGTTTTGCGGACAGCACAACGTTTTTGGAGCCACTATTTTTTCAGCTGGCAGTGGAAGCTTTTCCAGTGGCAGCACCTGGGTAGGGGGGGTAGTGCCGGGACCTTCTGACAGCGCTGTGATTCTTACCGGCCATAGTGTAACGTCCAGCAGTAATGTGGAAGTGGGCAGCATAGCCCTTTATTGTGACGTGGACGGGGAAATGGCGCTGCTGGATATCACTTCAGGAAGTACCCTTACGGTGTATAATTATCTGAGAATATACAGTAACGCGGCTAACAGTTTTGAATTTCCTGATTGTCAGCTCAGGGTTCGGGCTACCCTGGTAATCGGTAAAGATCTTATTCTGCAAACTACACCCGGCACGGACCCGGCACTGGCTATTGTCAAAATGATTTATTCAGGAGGCGAGATCAGATTGGGCGGCAATGTGGTTCAGGAAGGCGGGGGCGGAAAAATAGATGCCCGCGATGTAGTGGCAACCACTTTCAGGCTGAACGGTTCTTCTCCTCAAACGCTTTCCAGCAGTGCCTCGCTGGAGTATCATCATATTATTATTGAAAACACCAGCAGCGAGGGCGTCACGCTTAGCGGAAATATCACTGCATCCAATGTATTTGGAAGCATAACCATCAGCAGCGGAAAGTTTAACAATGGCGGATATTCCATTAGCGGATATAACTCCTCGCGAAATTTCACGGTAAAAAACGGTGCGGAGTTTGTCATATCGGGGACAGCCGGTCTGCCTGCTGTTTTTTCCCATGTGTTTGAGTCGGGTTGCACTATCCGTTATGCCGGAGGTGGTCAGACTGTGGGTGTACCCAACAACGGCCAGAGCTACCATAACCTTATCCTGGAAGGCAGCGGTACCAAACTGCTTGGCGGAAACATTGATGTAAATGGCAATATAACTCTGGGAGCGTGCACACTGGATACAAAGGAGGCATTTAATTATGGCATTACTGTTGCCGGCAGCTGGACAACCAATGGAGGCACTTTTGTTCAGCGGGAGGGGGTAGTCACCTTTGACGGGAACAACTCATCCATACAGACAGCTTCTTATTTCAGCGGACCGGTCTATGTGCCTTCAGGTGCCACTCTTTATACCAACGGGAATTTGCGTTTGACCGAAACCGGAGCGCTCATGCATGGTAGCGGCACGTCTGGCGGGGGGGGCACCGTGACGGGAGCTATTACCCTTTCCAAATCATGCCACACTGGTTTATGGAACTATAATTTTCTGTCTTCACCTGTGGAGGCGGCCACCATAAATCCTTTTGGCATTGCAAAATATTACTATGACCCGTCCAACGCAACCGATACCTCTTATGCGGGTATGCAGGAAGGATGGATTGAAGCCTCCGGCACAATGACCCCCGGAAAAGGTTATGCGGTGGCCACGGCAGGTACGGTTAGCTTCACAGGCACGGCCAATGATGCGCCTACCGGTTCACCGATTGAAGTGGTTGTCAAGAAAAATGTAGGTGTATCTAATGACATAGGATACAATCTGGTGGGGAATCCGTTTCCCTGTGGACTGGATGCCAGCGCCTTCATGGCGGTAAATGGTCCAAATGGCAATAACGTCATCACCGGAGCTATTTATCTGTGGGATGATGATCAGTCTGGAACCAGCGGATTTTCTTCAGCCGATTATGCAGTGTGGACCGATGCAGGTGCAGTCAGCGGGCCCAACAGCTCCAAGACATTTGACGGAATCATAGCGTCCGGTCAGGGCTTTTTCGTAGAAAAAATTGCCGATGGTGTTTCCACTATTGAGTTTCGCAATAGCATGCGCACGGCCGGAAACGGAGTGTTTTTCAAACGCATGCCGGCAGAGAGGGTTTGGCTCAGCATCACCAGCCCTCAGGATGTATATAATGAAGTATTGATAGCTTTTCTGGATGATGCTACAGATAGTGTAGACCTGCAGTATGATGCCCGAAAAGTAAAGGGCAATCCCCATCTTGCTTTTTACAGCAAGATTGATTCCGGAGATTACGCTATTCAGGCACTACCCAAACTGACCAATGACCGCACGGTAAGACTGGGTATTGATGCTGCCGTAGCAGGCAACTATGTGCTATCCCTGCGGATGGTAGAAAATCTGGACGAATCGGTGGTGGTTCTTCTGGAAGATACGGAAACCGGCACCTTTCATAATCTGCGCAAAGAGCCTGCATATACATTCACCTTGCTTCCGGGTACCGATATCCAGCGCTTTAAGGTGCATTTCAATCCACCGGTTATGGTGCGGGCAAAAGGTGGTGACTGTGCAGGTACACCCAGCATAGTGGAAATGGAACAAGTGGGCAGCTATACTTGGCGCTATGAAATCATCAACGAGGGCGATGTGGTAGTAGATTCAGGTTCATCCTGGAATGGCAGCCGCATGCTCATCGGGCTATCTTCCGGACAATATACCATTCACCTCACGGATAGCTTTGGCTACTCGGTAGAAAAAGAATTTTCCCTCTCCAATGACCCTGTGGTGACGGCTGATTTTATTCTTTCTGATTCGGTAGCATTTGCCGGTCAACCTATATACTTTTTTGATTATTCCCGCGGTGCTGCAGAACAGGTTTGGGATTTCGGGGATGGGAGTGCTCTTGATAGCACACCCTATCCTGTTCATACCTATGCCATACCGGGCACCTACAAGGTAACCTTTGCCGCATTCAATGCGGTGTGCAGCGATACACTTTTCAGGTTCATTACAATTCGTGAAAAAGCCACAGGCATTGCTGGTAATGCTGGTTCCATTCTGCCGGAAGTTTATGCCGCACGGGATAATCTCATAGTCCATTTCCCACAGCCTATGCTGCATCTGGCTTATATCCAGGTATATAATCTGCTCGGGCAAACTTTATTGAGCCAATATGTTCTGGCGAACGGTCAGTATCGTTTCTCCGTAAAAGGATGTCACTATTGCCTGGTAAGGGTTACGGTAGACGGAAAAACTGCAGACAAGAAAATTCTTCTCACCAGATAAGTTAAATGTGAAGTGATATGAACAGGGAAATTGCATTTCGATTGAAATATGTGTCGGCCAGGATGGCAACTTTTATTTCACTTTTGGCCGCATTTACAGCTTTCGGCCTGAAAGCGGATGCCGCCACGGTGTATGCCATAGCTAACGGAAATTTTAACAGCGGCCTCACATGGAGCACGGGCGTTCCTCCTTCCAATACAGACAGCGTGGTTATTGACGATGATTATAAAGTAACTGTTACAGCCGATGATACCGTTGGCAGCATTTGCGTTTATGCCAACACTTCGGGTTCTATCTCCAGACTGATTATTAATACGGGAGTCACTCTTGTGGTGAATGAGTATTTTCGGGTACACAGTGACGGGATTGACCCCTTTGATGATCCAACCTGTCAGGTTCAGGTGCGTGGCACCCTTTCAGTGGGTAAAGATCTTATTTTGCAAACCTATGATGACGTAGCAACTGACCCGTCTCTGGCGGTAATAAAAATGATTTATGCAAACGGCAACCTCCTGCTTTACCGGAATATCATCAATGTAGGCGCAGGAGGTCAGATTGACGCTTCTTCAGTCAATGCCTCCACAACGAAGTTTCTTGGTTCTACGAGCACTACCCTTACGGTAACTTCCAATTTTAAGTTTCACCATATTGTGGTGGATAAAAGCAGCGGAGCCACGCTCACGCTTGGAGGGGGACTGAATACGGCCAACTTTTTTGGAAATCTGACACTCCAGAATGGCAAATTTGATAATGGAGGTTACTCCATCAACGGCACCTCCGGCAAAAGTTTTACCCAGCAGTCCGGCACTACCTTTATACTGAGCGGATCTTCTTCTTTACCTGCTAATCTGAATTATGTAATCAATAGCGGATCCACCATTCAGTTTTCGGGAACCAACACCATAGGCTCACCCAGCGGTGATGATTATGAAAACCTTACCATCAGCGGTACCGGCACAAAAACACTGGGGACAAATATCACTATCAACGGTAATCTGAATCTTGCAGGTGGCACCCTGGATGCCAATAATACCCTGAACTATGGCATTACCATTAAAGGCAATTGGGTCAATTCAGGGGGCACTTTTCAGCCCCGAGCAGGCACAGTTACCTTCAGTGGATCTTCCGATCAGACGATAACCTCCAACGGCAACAGTTTTTACAATATAACAATCAACAATACCGGCACACAGGTTTCCCTCAATGATAATTTGACGGTTTCCAATGTGCTTACGCTGACAGATGGAGTAATCACGACCGGTTCCTATAGAGTGATATTGACTTCCACCTCTGCGGCTGCGGTAACTGGTCAGTCTTCTGCTAGTTTCATAAATGGTAATCTGAGAAGATACATAGCTTCCAATACAGCAACATACGCCTTTCCGGTGGGCAATGGCACGGCTTCCACCAATTATTTCAGAGTCGATGTGATCAACAATAACCTCACAGGTCTCAGTTATATTGATGCGCGTTTCAAGCCCCTTACCCGCCATGATGACGACAGCCTCAATGTGTCTGATACATGGTCTGGTGGTTCACTGACCTACAACACCGTGAACAATGCCGGAATCTGGGAACTGGAGCCCAATGCTACACCTACCGGAGGCTCATACAACATTCGCCTGTACACGGAAAATATGTCCGGATTGACCGATAATCTGTTCGGACCTTTGAAACGCCCCTTAAACAGTTACACTTCCGGCTGGACAACCGGTGGCGGTTCTCTGAGCAACAATAATGGAGACGGGCGTCTCGTATCCCACGGCTATGCACTGCGTTCAGGATTAACTTCCTTTTCTGAATTTGGTGTAGGCGGGGGTAGTCAGAGCGGCAGCGGACTACCTATTGAGCTGGTGAGTTTCACGGCCGTACCGCACGGTAAAGTCGTCAAAATAAAATGGGTGACCGCATCGGAGATAAATAACGACTTTTTCACTGTAGAGCGCTCCGCAAATGCAATCACTTTTGAAACGCTTAATACCTTCAGTGGGGCAGGTAATAGCAGTGTGACCAATGCATACGAAATGACCGACTACCATCCCTTACCAGGTATATCTTACTATCGTCTGAAGCAAACTGATTTTGACGGCACATACACCTACTCCAGGGTTGTTTCCGTACACTTTGAGGAAGAGGCCTCCATGGTGTCGGTTTTCCCCAACCCTGTGCGCGAGAACAAATTCTTTATCAAACTGGAAAACATTCCCGATGCGGCTGATGTGGCACATATACACATCATTGACCTCAACGGGAAACCCGCCTATTCGGCTACCTTTGATCTGTTTCATTCCGGAGTTAGGCAGATTGAACTGCCGGCTAACCTGCCCCGGGGCATGTATTTCCTTGAGCTGACCGGTGTACAAGGTCTTGGAAAGCAGAAACTGCTGGTGTACTAGCCTTTTAACCTCACTCTTTTAGCGAAATAATCCCTAAGTCTGGCTGCCGGAGCGCAGAAAAAGGGCTTTTCTCACGGCTTCAGGTTTGGTGCTGTCCGTTAGGGCTAAACATTTCCACATCTTCTCCACAAAAAATATTTTTTAAGAAAAAAATCGGCTTTGATATTGATTTTTCGGATAGAAAAAATATTTTTGTTGCGATTTTTTAAAAAAATCAATCAAAAAACTCAAAAAAAATTAAAAATTATGGCGAAAGTAAAACTGGAGTATGTCTGGCTGGACGGGTACAAACCCGAACCCAACCTCCGCAGCAAAACCAAAATTCTAGACCTTCCGGACTTCAAAGGGGAACTCAGCCGGGTGCCTGAATGGTCCTTTGATGGCAGCTCAACCCGTCAGGCTGAGGGGCATTCGTCTGATTGCCTGTTGAAACCGGTGGCCACTTATTATGATGCCGGCAGGGAAAATGCCTGGCTGGTTATGTGCGAAGTGCTGAATCCTGATGGCACTCCACATGCGTCCAATACCCGTGCAGCTTTTGAGGACAATGAAGATTTCTGGTTTGGTTTTGAACAGGAATACACTCTGGTAGGCGAAAATCGCAGACCTCTGGGTTTCCCGCAAAATGGATTTCCTGCTCCGCAGGGCATGTACTACTGCTCGGTGGGACATATGAACGTTACAGGCAGGGAAATCGTGGAGGAGCATCTGGATCTGTGCCTCAAAGCCGGTTTGAACATCACTGGTATCAATGCTGAGGTGATGCTGGGCCAATGGGAGTTTCAGTGCTTCGGCAAAGGCAAACGGGCATGTGATGACCTCTGGATTGCCCGTTATCTGCTACACCGGGTTTCTGAAAAGCATGGGGTTTATGTAGAGTTTTTCCCCAAGCCAGTCAAAGGCGACTGGAACGGCTCGGGCATGCACTGCAACTTCTCCTTCAGTGAACTGCGCGAGGTGGGCGGAGAACAACTGGTGAAAGATCTGATGAAGGAATTTGAAAAATATCATAAAGAGCACATTGCAGTGTACGGTTCGTCCAACGACTTACGCCTTACCGGGCTGCACGAAACCCAGCATATTGAAAAGTTCAGCTATGGCGTCAGCGACAGAGGAGCATCTATCCGCATTCCTATCTCTATGACACTGAACAACTGGAAGGGTTATCTGGAAGACCGCAGACCAGCCTCCAATGCTGACCCTTATCAGGTAGCTGCACGGATAATGAAAACGGTGAACTCCCTGTTTAAGGTGAAGGTATAATCAGAGGCATTTCTTTATCCGGCATAAGAAAGGAAAAGAGCCATAACCGGATTCCGGTTATGGCTCTTTTTGTTCAGGCGTCTTTTTATATTCGCTGACTGATCATCTTTAAAACATCTGCATGGATAACTTTCGTTTTCAGGCTCTTGCCATGGCTATGAGCCGACAAAAAATAAGGGTAGAGACGGTCGGGCAGCGCATTTCGGAATATTTCGGGTGCAATGTTTTCAATGAGGAGGCAATGAGAAAATTTCTCTCAGCCGAAGCCTACCTAAGCATACGCAACTCTATTGAAACCGGCAGCAAAATTGAACGCAGTATTGCCGATCAGGTGGCCGCTTCCATGCAGGCATGGGCTATCAGCAAGGGGGCAACCCATTTTACCCATTGGTTTCAGCCGCTGACAGGCTCTACAGCCGAAAAGCATGATACGTTTTTCATGCTCACCGGCAGCAAAGGTATTGAGAGCTTCAGTGGCGATGCCTTGGTGCAGCAGGAATCAGATGCGTCCAGTTTTCCCAGCGGGGGCATACGCTCCACCTTTGAAGCCCGGGGCTACACGGCCTGGGACCCCTCCTCTCCGGCCTTTATTATGGAAATTGACAGCGGTAAAACCCTTTGTATCCCTACCATCTTCGTCTCCTATAATGGTGAAGCACTGGACTATAAAGCTCCTCTGCTAAAGTCTATCCATATGCTCTCTTCGGCTGCCCTGAACGTGTGTCACTATTTTGACAAGCACGTCAACCGGGTGTATCCTACTCTGGGATGGGAGCAGGAATATTTTCTGTTAGATGAGGCGCTTTTTTATGCACGCCCTGACCTGCTGGCTACCGGTCGTACCCTCATTGGTCATGCCTCTGCACGTGGCCATCAGCTTGACTTTCATTATTTCGGGTCTATTCCTGAGCGTATCTATGCCTGCATGCTGGAGCTGGAGTATGAATCCTTTAAACTGGGCATCCCACTGAAAACCCGGCATAATGAAGTGGCACCCGGCCAGTTTGAATGTGCTCCGATATTTGAAGAAATGAATTTGTCAGTAGATCATAATCAACTATTCATGGACTTGCTTGAGCGCATTGCCATACGCCATAAACTGCGGGTGTTGCTCCATGAAAAACCGTTTATGGGCATCAACGGCTCCGGGAAACACTGCAACTGGTCGCTGGCTACCGATACCGGAAGAAACCTGCTCGCTCCAGGCACTACACCCCGCAAAAACCTCCTTTTTCTCACCTTTTTCATTAACATTATCAAAGCCGTTCATGAATATGCCGATCTGCTGATGGCTTCCTGCGCTTCAGCCGGAAACGAGTATCGTCTGGGGTCCAACGAAGCCCCACCGCCCATTATATCTGTTTTTATAGGTTCTCATCTTACCCGTGTGCTGGATGAGATTGAAGAGCGTGTGCATAAAGGAGCCATTGATGAAGGTACAGATATCCGTATGGAGATACATAAAATGATTCCTGATCTGATGAAAGACAACACAGATCGCAACCGCACCTCCCCTTTTGCTTTTACCGGAAATAAGTTTGAACTCCGCATTGCGGGCGCCTCCACAAACTGTGCGCTCCCCATGACCGTGTTAAACACTATCGTAGGCAATCAGTTGCGCCTCTTTAAGGAAGAAGTAGATTCTTTGCGTGAAGAAACCGAAGAGAAAAAAGATGCCGCTATTCTGCAGGTGCTGAAGCGCTACATTGATGAATCAAAAAAGGTGCTTTTTGAAGGCGATAATTACAGTGAGGAATGGAAAGAGGAAGCCAAAAAAAGGGGATTATCCAATCTGGCCACAGCTCCGGAAGCGCTGGATATGCTCGCCTCAAAAAAGTACCGTGCGGTTTTTACGGCCAATGAAGTGCTTTCGGTGAAGGAGTTAAACGCGCGTTATGATATTTTGCTGGAACAATACAACCAACGCTTCCAAACCGAATCCCGGATACTGGAAGACATCATTCTGAATCAGGTTTTGCCCGCTGCCCTGCAATATCAAAAGCGCATGGCCGAAACCTTGCTTTCCCTCCAACAACTGGGCATGAAACGGGAGGCTGAAAGTCAGCAAGCCCTTTTTACCAAGCTTTCAGAACATATCATGGCGTTGAAGGAGGAAACCATTCAAATGGCAGAGGAAGCGAAATCCCTGGATGCTCTTTCTCCACGTGAACGGGCAGAGGCATATTCCCGCAGGATTCGCTCCCGGTTTGAAAAAATAAGACATCATGCAGACCGCCTGGAACTGCTGGTGGATGATGCACTCTGGCCACTGCCCAAATATCGTGAGTTGTTATTTATACGCTGAAACAAAGCGTACGTATCTGATACCCATACAACCTGAATGCCTCGTACTACTTTTCATAACTTTAAGCACTTGCATATTAAAATTTACGTTCAAGGAGTGATGAAAATTTTCCCATGGTTGCTTGCCTGCTTATATGCTGTGCTTCTGCTTGCAGGGTGTTCTTCGGCTCAAAAGTTAAAAGACGGGGAGATGGCCTTTCGTCAGAAGAGCTATGCCCTGGCAGCCAACTTGTTTAAAACCGAATTTGAAAAAGAAGACGACCCGAAAATCAAGGGCAGAAAAGCCTATATGGCAGCTGAAAGCTATCGGCTCAGCAATCAAACTCAGCAGGCGGAAAAATGGTATGCAGAGGCTCTGCGCCTGGAATATCCCGACCCTCAGCTAAAACTCCATTATGGCCTTGTACTTATGGCAAATGAAAAGTATAATCAGGCCATTACTGTATTCAGCGAGTATGCCCGCGATGACCCGTTCAACAAGCAAAAAGCCAATGAGCTGATACGGGCGTGCCGCGAAGCGGCAAAATGGATTACAGCAAAACATAATATGACAATTACATCTCTAGGTATAAACACCCCCGCTAACGAATTTGCACCGGTATTTTACCGGAATAAAGACCTACTGTTTACTTCGGATCGTTATGATGCTTCCGGCTCGGATATTTACGGTTGGACCGGAGAAAAATATACCGACATCTTCATCGCCAAACGCGAACCTAACGGGGAATACCGTACCCTCGCGCCTTTTGATGCAAAAATCAATTCCGGCTTTCATGACGGCACGCCAGCCATCAATGCAGATTTCACCATACTCTATTTTACCCGCTGCGGCTCGCAGGGCAAAAAGGATGATTACTGCCGGATTTATGAAACGGTCTTTGACGGAGTTTACTGGAGCGACCCCATTCCCGTGCCTTTTTTCGGAGATACCGTCAACACCGGAACACCCTGGCTCTCCCCCGGTGCCGACACCATGATATTTGCTGCCGATGTGCCGGCTGCCGGATATGGCGGTAAAGATTTATACATTTCCTATTATCAGGATGGCCAATGGACCGCTCCCCTCAACCTAGGGGGTGAAATCAACACCGCTGGCAACGAATTATTCCCATATGTAGATAGTGAGGGAACTCTCTACTTTTCGTCTGACGGGCACCCAGGTATGGGCGGTCTGGATATCTTTCAGGCACGAAGGGAAGGCGGGATATGGAAGAATCCTGTGAATGTGAAAACTCCCCTGAATTCGGGAGCAGATGATTTCGGAATCATCTTTGAAAAAATAAAACCCCGTGATGACAACGATCCGGTGCGCATGTCAGGCTATTTTTCCTCTCCGCGCCCGGGTGGAAGCGGAGGAGACGATATCTATCACTTTATTTTGGCTAATGAAAACATCTTCAAACTGGAAGGTATTGTGCTGGAGAAAATATATGAAAACCCTCTGGACCCTAACAGTAAAGTCATTGATTTTGAACCCCTGCCGGGAGTGGCGGTAACCCTTAAAAAGTATGAAGGGGGTCTCAAAGTCATCGATAGCCTCAATGCAGATAAATTTGGAAAGTTTGAATTTGAACTGGAACCCCGATCGCGTTACAAAGTAGTGGGAGAAAAGCCCGGCTATTTCACCCAATCGGAAGACGTGTCCACCATCGGATTGCGCGACATGGAGAACATACTCATCACCATCAAGGTGCGCTTGCTGATGCAACGCATTTATGAGGAGAAGGAAATCGTTCTGCCCAATATTTATTATGATTACGATAAAACCACCTTGCGGGAAGAATCCAAGACGGTGCTGGATACACTGGCTAAATTGCTGATGGAGAATCCCGATATTATCGTGGAGCTGGGTTCACATACCGACTCCCGTGGTAGCGACCAGTATAACATGGTTTTGTCACAGGGCAGGGCCGAATCTGTAGTACGCTATCTGATTGAAAAAGGCATTGATCCCAGGAGACTACGTGCCCGTGGTTATGGCGAAACCCGTTTGATTAATCACTGTGCAAACGGAGTGGAATGCACCGAAGAGGAGCATCAACTCAACAGGCGCACCACCTTTAAAGTGCTCTCTGAAAAGCTGGTTATTGAATCAGTCACCCCGGACAGCATACCGGTTGATCCCCGAAGGAAATAAACGGCTTGGGTGTCTTTAGCCGATAGTGCGCCCCAGGGGATATCTCCCGTTTATGATTTTTCAATCAGCTTCCAGCGTATTTCATTAAGGCGGGATTTGAAACGTTCCCACCAGCCGCTAACCTCCACCTCCATATTCGGAAGAATAAATACAGCCGGATTGAGCGCCCAACGCAGCAGCTTTTTATGCATGGGAAGAGCGGCATAGGGCAGCTTTTCAGGGGAGAGCAGCGGGCGCAGCTGACGGTAAATCTTTCTGAACTCCTGTTGGTTGTATTGATGATATTCTTTATCAGTAAGAGGCATCACCTCCAGCCCGATATGCATGGTCAGGTGTTTATCCGTAAAGAGATGACAGCGTTCGCAAAAAGCAAAAAGATTATAGGCCAGTGTGGCCTCCACAAACGGAACCCCGATACAAACGTTTCCGAGAATAAGACGTGGGAACAGGTTGCGCCTGAAAACGAAGCAATCAAAACCGGGGTGGGGCCGCCCAAGCTCTGAAAACATCAAAGGAATTTGTTCAACGGAGTGATATCTGCGTGATACCCGCCTGCGGTTGATAATCATGCCATCCAAACCTTCCCGGATAAAAGCTTTTATGGCCAGATAAAACTGCGGCAGCAAGGCAATGTCTGCATTGGTATATATCAGATAATCAGCCTCTGTATGATCATAAAGGGTTTGCAGCACATCACAGATGAGTGGATATTTTTTCTTTCGCGAGAAATCGCTTTTTACATCCAGTACCGAACGTTTCAGGTCGGGCAAGCGGGTAAAGAAATCCGGAATGATAGCGTGGTCTTCCGGATATTGAGTAGTGTAAAGTGTAACGCGCACCTGCTCCTGTGCAAATGCACGTGCCAGCCGCATCGTCTCAAAGGTAATGGGTTGTGCCTTGAACAAATCCGAATCGGGCGGGGCGTTTACCGGGTTGATGATGTGTGCGATGGATAAAGACATAAAATGTTTTATAAGCCCAGATCTGTGGCCAGCTTCCAGAGCAGAAATTTGATCTTATCGGCAAGCGGCTCTTTTTTATACAGGTCCTGACTGGTCAGTCCGGGCCTGAACTGTTTTAGTGTATCAATATAATGATTCAAATATGTACGTAGTAGCGGATCTTTACCGTCCAGGATTTCCCGGATGCAGAAATCATTGAAATGAATGAAAACAATCGGGTAGGTGTCGCTGATATATACAGCTCCATTGCGCATGCTGCGTGGGCATACTGTGCGATTCCAGGAGGCCACATTACATCCTTTGTGAGGCAGTATCAGTGTTTCGGGCTCCCTTACCGGTATAAGGTCCAGATATTTCTGGTCATCAAATAAGCCACGCATGGGATTTTTTTCGCAGCGGTAAAGACAGCAGGCTGCCCACCATGCCAGGCTGGAGAGCGCTTTGCGGCTGGCTGCCACGAAGCCTGCATTAAACAGTCCGACCCTGAAATTGGCTTCCAGCCAATTTTGGTCTTTCTTCGGGTCGTGCGGATAATAGTGCGGAGTGAGCAGGAACGTATGTTTATCAAGCAGGTCAAACAGAAAACCGTAGTCGTTGTAAAAAAACAGATCGTTATCCAGATAAATCACTTTGTCAATAGCTTCCTGGCGCAGAAGATACTGCATAAATACCGGCTTCAATGACCAGCGCATGCGGTCTTTATGCTTGCGATATTTTGCAAGAATAGCTGAAGCATCGGGTATGGTGAGCACATGTTCCGGTCTGTAGCAGCGAAGTTTTGTCTGCGCAGGGGGGGTGATGTCCATGCACAATACGTGGAGCTGAAAATCAGGATTTACGGCAGCAAGGGAAGCCTCCAGCGCCTGTACTTTATACAGGTGACTGCCAGTGGTAATGGTGCAAAAATGATTCATGTCTTCAGCAGGTTTTCATAAACCGGAATCCACACTGAATGGCGGAAGTTATGGGTGAACAAACGCCAGCGCGAGGAAGGCACTTCCAGCAGACCATACTGCTGCATCAGTTTGCCCAGCACACCGCCATAGCGCACATCGTTTTTATCTATTTTCCTGCTGCGCCATTCTTCGTTCATCCAGTGAATGACAAAATAGTGGGCCGGCACCGGCACATCGCGGCTGATGAGTTTTTTCAGGTCGCTCCACTTGTCTTCATTGCTGATAGGATTGAAGATATATTCCTGGAGCTGATAATGGAATACATAGTGATTCAGGATTTCTATAGGCTTGTGCCAGTCGGTATTCTCTTCGGTTACTTCTTTTTTTGCCTGTTCGTAGCATGCCAGCATCAGGGCGCTGCCTTTCGGGCATTTCATCACATTGCCGACCATGGGCAATTCATGGTGCGGTCTGAAAAAGTAGGGTTCAGGGAAATTCAGCGGCTTGAGGCAGGTGACGTCCATGTCTACCCACCAGCCCCCGTGCTCATACAGCAGCTTGTATCTGAAGATGTCCGAGAATCCTCCGTAGCTGCCTTTGCCGTGTCCGTATTTGTTGGCTTTCCGGTAACTGAAAACTTCTGCAGCGGGTATGATTGAGGTGGCATCTGCTAATTGCAATCCGTGTGAGGGGAGCGGTGTGGCAATGCGGTCATATACCCACAGGCGAAAGGTATGTCCCTGCGCGATAAATGATAGAATGGTCAACAGCTCAATGCGGGACAAACGGTTGCCGATCCATAGGCCATTGATGATTTTATTGTCGTCCAGAAGCGGGAGAGGAGCGGGTCGGGGTGTGCGCCTTTGTACGGTTGGACGCACGCAGCTGTCTCCTTTTCATCCTGAATGGCATGTATATCGCTTTTATGTGGCTGGGCGGGTGTCGGGCTGTCTGACTTTTTCACGTACAGCCTTCTTGCCGTGGCATCATCCTGTTTCAGCACGTACCTGCGATAGTAGTAGATGCTGTAGTTTACCGTGAGGCTTGCCAGAGAGTAAATAAAATACAGAAAGCGCAGAATACCATGATGCCAAAGATTTACAAGAATACCGTAATACAGCACGCCAACTATTAGTCGGTGGTAGAGAAAATGAATGAAAAAGCGATAAATTATTATCCTTACCAATAGTTGATAATACACATATTTTATCATCAGCTGCATAACTATGCTGGCAAAGCTGCTGAACATCAGAAACTGAATGGGTAACAGCAGGCTAAACCAGCCTTGTTTAGCGGTCAGCAGCACCGTACTGAAAAACAACCACCAGCCTTCATAAAAATCGTTTACTCCGGTTTGGAGATTTTTTATCAGCGCCCTGCGAAAAAAATGAATGCCATAACGGTCGGTGGTAAACAATTTCAACATAATCACTACTGCTGCAGCAGCAATAAGCCAGTAAGCATGGAGACCGTGCAGCAGCAAAAGGATGAACAGGGGAATTTCAGCTGCCAGCAAACTATGATGCAAGGTGATGGCTGTTTTTATGCCAGCGAAGTTGGCAAAGTTGAATACGCCTGCCTTGTGGTCAGCCTTGCGGTCAGCGAGGTGATGGGAAATAATGTTACGCAGGCCCGCGGCAAGGGACCACAATACCAGCCATGGAATGAACGCTGCCAGGTGATTGACCGAAAAACTCAGCAGCACTATTAGCGAGGGAATGACGAAAGCATACAGAGCGTCACTGATTAGTCCGGCAACGGGTAATTGCTTCAGCCGCAAGGGAGGGGCAGCATAGGCGAAAAAAATACCTATTTCAGCTACCTGCAGCAGCAGATTGTAAGGATAGCCGGGAAGTATGGCTACAGTAGCCGTAGACAAGGCAAGCAACACAACCAGCAGCAGGATAAACTGTGCGGCAGAGAGCCTCTGGCCGGGGACAGCTTTTCCTGCCCGCAGATCATCTTCGTAATCAAAGTAGTTGTTGATCAGATAACCGGCAGAAGCCGTAACCATTACCCAGAACACCACAAGGGCAAGGCGGCTGAAAAATAAATCCGGCTGCGTACCGGCTGACAGACAAAGCCACGCGCTCAACGCCATATACATTGGGAGCTTGGAACTCCACCACTGCCGCACTCGCATCCACCGGCCTAAATGGTTTGATAAAAAATGCATATCCCTGTCACGCAAAGCTGATGATAAATGTTTGAAGGGTCAAGCGGGATGACAGCCTTGCGATGTTGTACATTCGTTCGGTCAAAAATACTGTAGTATTTTACTGTAATTTATGTCATCCAAACCACAAAGATGAAGCAAATCACCTCTCAGCTTTTCAGGCCCGTGGATATTACTTTTCTGATTGTGTTGAGGGTAGCTTTTGGCCTCATTATGATGTGGGAGGTTGAGCGGTATTTTGAAAAAGACTGGATCCGGGAACATTATATTGAGCCTGTTTTTCATTTTACCTATGAGGGCTTTCACTGGGTTAAGCCATGGCCCGGTGACGGCATGATACTACATTTTTATGTACTTGCATTTCTGGGGCTGCTCCTGGTTATTGGACTGTTTTACCGGGTTGCAGCCGTATTCATGTTTCTGGCTTTTACCTATGTATTTCTTCTGGAGGTAGCTTATTATCTCAATCATTTTTATCTGGTTGTGCTCATCAGTTTTCTGCTCATTTTTTTACCGGCCCACAAAGCATGGTCTGTGGATGCTTTGCTATGGAAAAAATGCAAAACGGATATGATTCCCGCCTGGCCGCTGTGGCTCCTGAGGTTTCAAATCGGACTGGTGTATGTCTATGGGGCTTTGGCCAAAATGAATTATGATTGGCTCATTCTGGCTCAGCCCATGCATAGCTGGCTGGGCGAGAAAACCGACTTTCCGATTATCGGGCGCTATTTCCATGCCCACTGGGTAGCCTACTTCATGTCCTGGAGCGGTATGCTCATTGACCTGTTTGCCCCGTTCCTCCTCTCGGTAAGAATAACCCGCCCGTTTATGTATGCCGTCATTCTTGCGTTTCATTTCATGAATGACCGGCTGTTTTTCATCGGCATCTTTCCATGGTTTATGGTTTTGTATTCCACCGTATTTTTCCCGGCAGACTGGCCAAAGCGCCTGGTGCATGAGTTGCGCTACGGAACGAAAGCAAGACATTTGTTGCTCATAGCAGGCGGTGTTTTGCTGGCTTTGGTGCATCTGTATTTTCACCGGTCGTTTGAGATAGTGCCTTTTTTGGTGGCATTTGCCGCAGGTATGATTCTGGCGTGGACGGTAGTGGAGGCTTTTCTTTACCGCCCTGCTCCTGCAGAGGTTGCTCATACGCCTGCTCCGGTGGTGCATCCCCTCCTGAAACCAGTGATTGTTCTGCTGCTTGCTGTGTGGGTTGTTTTTCAGTCTGCTTTCCCGCTGCGGCATTATTTTATTCCCGGAGATGCAAGCTGGACTGAGGAGGGCCACCGCTTTGCCTGGCGGATGATGCTGCGCATGAAATACGGACGCATAAAATTTTTTGCCTACGACCCGGAAACAGAAAGCAGCTTTGAACTCAATCAATACCTCACTCCCAGACAGGCCGATAAAATGTCCACCCGTCCGCATATGATCCACCAGTATGCGAAGTTTCTCAAAGAGGATTTGAAGAAACGCGATATAGAAGCTATGGGTATGAGAAAGGAACATATACACCGCTATCAGATAAGAGTGGAAGCTTTTTCTAATCTCAACTGCAGGGTATTTATGCGCCTCATTGATCCGCAGGCGGATTTATCCAAAGTGACCTATTCTGACTTTCGGCATAACTGGTGGGTCTTGTTGCAGGATGAAGCCTTAAGACAGTATAAGCCTGAGAAACATTGCGGGCTGAAGCAGGAGGAAAGTGAATAGCATCAGGTGGTGGCGTTGCTTCCCATTTTTACCGCTTTACATGATGATGGCCATAGACGAGGGCAGCAAGCCGGCCATTGGAGCCGTAGAGTTTCATCACAACCAGCAGTTCATCCCTGGTGGAGAGAGGTTGCTGCATTACCACGCGACAACGTCCTTCTGGAGCCTGTTGGGCTATCTGAATCAGATTAAAGGAAAGATTTTTCGCATGCGATAAATCAGATAATGCAGGCAGCATGAGCCGTATGCATTTCTGAAGAATAGCTTCGGCATTCCAGGGGGAAGGTCTGATGTATTGCATCAGAGGCTCCTTGGGGCTGTAAGAAAGCAATGGTGCTATATGAAAAACATTTTCCGTATCTACTCCGCGAAAGCCTACTTTCTCAAAAATCTTCTGCACTATGGTGTTTTCATTTCTTGCTCCAAATAAAAAGTGCTTAAGTCCGTGTTGCAGGCAATACAATTTTATAAAGCGGAGCATATCATAGAAATATCCGCTTTGCTGATATTTTTTACAAATACCCCCAATGTGTGACTCCAGATTGCCGCTGACCTTGTTGAGGGCAAAAAAACCCACATATTCCCCGATTTCCTTGTCACGAATGAATAAAATACAGTTGTTCGGGAAGTGCCTGAAATGATTGAACTTGCGGTAGAACTGAAACACGCATTCTATTTCTTTCTGCCTGGTAACGAGGCGTGTCAGCAGGGGTGAGCGGTAATAACCAATGGGATAGGCACCCCATGTATCCGTGAGCATGTGCTTCAACAGCCGGTCCTGGGTGCCGTCATAGGTTTCGTATTCCAGATGCTTGTGCAGATATTCTCCCGGAGGAGGCGAATCAATAAGCGTTTTGTATCTGCGTATGCTCCCCGAAAAGGCGTAGGGCAAACCCATACGACTTAGTTTCAGGGGAGCCATTTCATCAGTGGCAGACACCCGCAGCCGGCAAATGTCATATTCCTCCTGGAGAATTTGTTTGAATAATGTTTTCTCATCAAAGACGGTAGTGTTGCAGCGTCCGACTTTCATTTTCAGCACGCGGCTTTCTATTTCCGAGCATTCAAGTTGTGTTTCTGAGTGCATAGTGTAGCGAAAAATTCAGACAGAACTTCCGTCATTAAGTCCGGATGTTTTGTCAATTACCCGGTAGGGTTCGGTACGGGTCAGTTTTCCATATATTCCCCAAACAAAGATTAAAATTAGAATCAGCAAAATTGTTTGCATAGCTGCATGAAAAATCAGTGTACTCTTCCACGACAGAACGATAGTCAGCACCGAGAAGACCGCAATAAAAAAGAAAAACGCCAAGATGCTCTTGCCAGGAAAGGGATAATACTCCGGAGTGTAGCGCAGGAATATCCACAGCTTTTTCCGGAGCGGATGATTGGATGAACCATGATATCGCGGATTGAAAGGCACCGGGGCATAGCCTACCAGCCTCGCGTCAAGAGTTTGTTTGATAAAAGCTTCAAAATGCAGTTTCGGCTCAAACGTTTCTCCGTGGAAAACCACCGTTCGCCTGAATATTTTGAAACTATCTGTAGGGTATTTGTGCCACAGGAAATTCACCGCCTTCTGGCTGAGGCGCGCTAACCGCGGGTAGCGGCTTTTCAGATGATACTTATCGGGAGCCATCCCGAAAATCAAATAAAAAGGTTCCGATGTGATTTTCCGGTACAGAATTTCAATTCCCGAGGGATCATGCTCCAGGTCATCATCTATGGTTACTATGTATTGTCCGGTCGCATGTGCCATACCTGCCAGTGCGGCCATCCATTGTCCCGCATTTTTACCGAGCCTGATGCCATGCACCCGTGGATTTTGAGATGCCAGCTCCCGGATGGTTACCCAGGTGTTATCGGGGCTGCAGTCGTCCACGAAAATGATTTCATAGCTGAGCCCCACAAGCTTTTCCAATATATGCCGGAGGCGATTGAGCAACTCCGGCAACACCGGGGCACTTTTAAATGCCGGAACAATGACGGATAGGGTAGCGGGTTGCCTGCCGGTTGTCACGGTGAGCAAAGTATTTGTTTCTTTTCGCAAAGAAAGATACTGGTTTATGATTTTTCTGTGGTTGTAAATTCTGCAAGGTGATATTGCTTTCTCCGCTTTAATTTTAGTTAAGGTATGAAG
Source organism: Chitinophagales bacterium (assembly GCA_026003335.1). Classification (NCBI taxonomy): domain Bacteria; kingdom Pseudomonadati; phylum Bacteroidota; class Chitinophagia; order Chitinophagales; species Chitinophagales bacterium. Next base: position 56,039 of record BPHB01000003.1, read on the forward strand.
TCAGCAATACACCAGTGGACAGAGGTATGGTCAGGTCGGGATGCTGTCAGGGAGCTGGCGAAGCTGTCTCCGCTGCGCAGTATGGCGGCCATAGCGCTGGAATGGGCGCTCTTGACCGGAGCCATTGCGCTGCATCGCCAGTTTCCGCATCCTGTTGTCTATGCATTTGCCTTTGTTCTTATAGGCACCCGCATGTATGCACTCTACAGCCTGATGCACGATGGCATGCATTATCTGCTGCTGAAAAACAAGTTTTTCAATGATCTTTGCACGCGCTTGTTTCTGGCGTGGCCTCTTTTCCTGTCATTGAGCCGCACGCGGGAGGCTCACCTTCGTCATCACCTACATCTTAAAACTGCCGATGATCCGGAAATGGCACATCTGCAATACGATGAATTTAAATTTCCGAAAACGCGCAGGCAATGGCTCGCTATCTGGATGATGGATCTGACAGGAATAAATTTCCTGCGCTATTTTATTGCTAAGAAGATACGTGCAGCACGCAAAGTCTTATCCGGCCGGAGTGTGCCGGGCATTATGCCCAAGCCCGTTAGCTATCATCAGGCGCTGAAGCTGGTGTATTACACAGTACTGGCCGCTGTGCTTATGTGGACGAATACGTTCATGGCTTTTGTCTTGTACTGGCTGCTCCCTTACATGACCCTTTATCAGTTGCTCAATCGTATCAGGCTGAGTACGGAGCATTTTCACATTGCTTCCGAAGAGGTCTATCAGACCCGAACGGTGAAAAGCGGCTGGATTGAAAGAGCACTGATTTTCCCCCATAACATAAATTATCATGCTGAGCATCATCTTTTCCCTTATGTGCCTTTTTATCGGTTGCCGGCATTGCACCGTCTGTTGCAACAGCATTCAGCCGTAAGCAGGCGCATATATGTTACCGGAGGAATCAAAGGACTTTTGCAGGACCTTAATGTATCAGCTAAAAAATAGCTATGGATAAACACGGGTTTTTAACTCAGATTCAGCAGCAGGGCTATTATATCAGTCCCAGGCTTTTCAGCGACAGTTTTATCAACCGCCTGAAAGCCGAACTGGAACGGGCTATTGCTGCGGAGGCTGCTTTTCATAAAACAACCCGTTACCGTGAATATGGTATGCTACTGGCCTGCCCTCTCTATGGTGGTGCATTTCTGGAGTTGTTGCATTACGATTCCCTCATAGAGCCCTTCAACTGGGCGCTGGGGGAAACGTGTATCATTTACGTGTACACTTCTTCCAGCATGCCCCCCAAAGGCACCAATTACTCCTCCCGCCTGCATGTAGACCGTCCCATGTTTATCCCGGGCTATCTGGAGTCGCTGGCCTGCCTGATACCTCTGGATGATTTCACCGAAGAGAATGGAGCTACCTATTTTTTGCCGGGTTCTCATCTTACGGCTAATCCACCTGATGAAGAGTACTTCTATAAAAATGCCACTCGCCTGGTGACGGAAAGGGGTACGGTTTTTTATTTCAACCCACGGCTGTGGCATGCGGGTGGTTATAATCATACCCATCAATGGCGGCATGCAGTGGGCATGGCTATGGTGCGCCCCTATCTGAAGCAACGCATAGATTTGCCGCGGGCCATGAAAGGAATGGACTTAAGCCATGTGCCTGATAAGGTGCTGCAGAAACTGGGTTTTTTTGCCCAGCCTCCCGCATCGCTGGAAGAATATTATGCCCCTCCGGATCAACGACCCTATCGCCAGCCTTCCGAGTGGGAGACCAACCTGCCTTAAGACCGTCAGCGCGCCTGGTAGGAATGTTTGTTGGCTATCTCATTTACAATGTGCTTGCTGGTGTTGCCGGCCATTAGTCGCAGGTAGGCGTAATGATCATTCCACAGTTTCCGGAATGTATTATACTCTTTGTAAGGATATCCGTATTTGCGGCACAGCTCCTTGACTATCGGAATGGCTTTGTACAGGTTTTCAACCGGAATGAATGGTATAAGATGATGCTCAATCTGAATATGAAATCCTCCGGTGTACCACTGCCAGAAACGACTGTGGGGGCAGAAATTCGTGGTGTTGTGGCATACATAATAGCCAAAGTGATTGGCATGTTGTGCCGGAATAGGCTCGGTAACCGACGGTACAAAATGATTAATAGCTGCACCTGCATAAATGCCAGCAAACAGGGCACACTGATACACCAGATAAAGCGCTGCGCACCATAACAACGACTGACCCAGCAAAGCAGGAAGCACGACATAATAAAATGCCGTCATCCCCAGCGATAGGAGCTGCTCTGAATCTATGGGACGGTTATGTTTACTCCAGTAGCCGGAGCGAATGCCACCGATGGTGGTGATGATATTGGCATAAAACGGATAAAAAATCAAAGCCAGTCGGTGCTGCATTCGGTGTAGCGGCCGTACTGCAAGCAAACCGGAATACCGGATGAAGTCGGAAAAAGCAGCCACCTCATAGTCATAATGCGGGTCACCGATTTTTATGTGATGGCTGTTGTGCTCAAAGCGAAGCGGATTTTTAATGATAAACGGCCACACCACAGGCCAGGCGAGTGTCAATAGAGCCTTGAAGAAAGCATGGCGCGGAAAGTTGCGATGAATAGCCTCATGAGCAACAAGCCCAAACAGGGATGTGCCTGCAGCCGCCTGGATGATGACCAGTACTACTGCGTATGCTTTTGGAAGGGAGCCGTAAAGAGCAGCCAGCGAGCAAGCAAAAAATGCAATCCATGTGGCCAGCCGGATATAGAAAAATGTATTTACGTACCAGGCCGGAGCCCGGTAAAGGTTGGCCTGATAGCACCGTTGCACCAGCTCTTCAAAAAAAGGTTCGTTAAAACAGTCATCCGGAATGCGCTCACTGTCCGTCAGCTCTCCTATTTTGAATCGCTGCAAATAGTGCATCACGCCGCATGGGTGCCGTGTTTGGCAGTGAAGTAGCTGGTGGCGTCTTCACCTGCGCGCGAGTCTATGACCTCCCAGCCTCCCGGATGTCGCGCAATGAACTCTGTCAAATCATACACGCTGTTGCGAATGATTACCCAACAGTCATGGGGCTGGTTGTGTTGCAGAACCTCTGCTCTGGAATACTTTCTCATTTCTGTCGGGTGATTTAAAAATAGCTGCAGCGAATATAATGGTGAAAAAATGAACAATAAATTATAGTGCTGCTGCCGGCAATGGTTTTAAAGTATCTTTGAAGGGATGATGATTTTTTGTCCGGCTGCTGCTTACGGCCTGAAACCGAAATAGGGATGACTGTTAACGTGCTGAAACGTTTTTCCAACGGCAAACAGCTCTACCTATGGGTTTTTCTGAGCCTGGCAGCTCTATGCTTTCTCGTTTACGGGGAGGCGTTGCATTATGGTTTTGTGAGCATGGATGATGAATATTTTATTCTGAACAATCCGGACGTACAACGCGTCAATGCCGAATCCTTGCGCGCCATTTTTACCTCCTTCGGGCGCGACTATCATTATGTGCCTCTATTCTATCTGTATTTTGCTGTGGTAAACCATTTTTGGGGCCCCGACCCTTTTTATTTTCATCTTTTTTCCCTGCTATTTCATATCGCTAATGCCTTTTTGGTTTTTTACCTGTTAAGCATGCTGAGTGGTAAAAAATATATGGCGCTGTTTGCGGCTTTTCTGTTTGCCGTGCATCCCCTTCAGGTGGAGGCTGTATGCTGGGTTGCAGCGGTGAAAACGCCCATATCTGCGAGTTTCTTTCTTTTAGGCGCTGCAGCCTATTATCATCATCGTATTCGCTATGATGAGGGTCGGGTTGCGCTGTTGAATATTTTTTCTGTATTATGCTTTGTGTTTTTTATTTGTGCTATGCTGGTCAAAACCACTGCCGTAACACTGCCGCTGTTGCTGCTGGCCATGGATTATGTGATGGCTCCGGTGCCATTCAGGAATGTGGGCGCTTTTCTGAAGAAGTACGTGCCAGGCAAACTTTTTTTCCTACCGGCTATTCTGGTGTTGTTTGTCGTAAATCAGGCGGCTGCCGCGGAAGCCCCTTTTACACTCAGCATTCCCTACAACTTCCTTGACCATGTGGCTATCATCGGCCACAATGTGTTTTTTTATATGCAAAAAAGCCTGCTTCCTATGCATTTGAGTCTGTACTATAATCCTCCTATGCAGGGAGGTCTTTTTCAAACGCTATACGGATTGAAAGCGCTCATAGGATATAGCGCTGCGGCTGTGTTTTTGTGGGGAGCATATAAAAACCGGCTGCTGTTTCTGGCAGCATCCTTTTTTTTTATACCCCTGTGTATCATGCTTGATACCTCGCTGTTCATAAAAGACATCATCCTGCTCACGGCCGACCGGTATTATTATCTCTCAGCTGCAGGTTTTTTCTTTTTGGCAGGATGGGGTATGGATAAGATGGCGCATGCTTTAAAAAAAACAACCACTATGAGGGTATTCGGTCTGGCGGGCGCGGTTTCCCTGTATGCCTATTGCGCACACGAGCAGATAAGGGTCTGGAAGGATTCGCTTGCACTGATGGAAAATACCGTACGACATGAACCCAATCCCGAATTCCACATCCGGCTGGGGCGTGAATATCTTATCCGCGGATATCACGACAAGGCTTACGAAAATTTTCAGGTGGGTTTCAGCCGGATGGATGCCAATGTGCGCAAGCGGGTGCACTACACCATGGGTCTTACTCCCGGCCGCATCGGACTCAACTACGGGCGTAAGGACATGCATCAGTGGGCTCAGCGCTACTTTGAGATGGAAGTAAAAATGCATCCTGATTCGGCAATCTGGTGGGCCAACCTGGGACAGGCTTACATCCAGCTGGGCGACACCGTTTCAGCCGACTCCTGTTTCCGGGAAGCTGTTAGAAAAGGATTTCATCCGGCTGAAGCTCTGCCTCACACATCACCTCCGATACATGCGCCTGAATAAATACGTTTTTACTTTCATAATTCTCATCGCCTTATTTGTTTTTAAGCTGGCCGTGTTATGCTGGTCGCTGAATAAAGGACTGGACATCACCGATGAAGGAGCCTACCTGCTGTGGTCTGAATACTATGAGCACTACCGCTTTGCATTGCATTATTATGCAATCCTGTTGCGCAAGCTGGTTTTCTTCATAGAGCCGGGAGTGATCAACTACCGGTTGTTGCGCATAGGTACAGAGCTGCTTTCTCTTTTGCTGTTTGCAGCAGGTTTCTGGAAATGGAGCAGATGCGAAAGAAGTCTTTTTTATCGGAGTAATCTGCCGTTGGCATTTCTTTTTTTCGGAGGCGCATTGGGTACGTTTCTGAGCCTGTTCTCCAGAGCATTTTCCTATAACGATTTTACGAATTTAAATGTGGTAGGTGCCTTCGGGTTGATTTTGTTTTTTTTGGGGAAACGCACCGACCGTGGTTTGTCTGCAGCAGACTATTTCATACGTATAGGCATTGGCTTTTTTATCGGGCTTCAGTTTTTCGTCAAGTTCTCGGCAAGTTTGCTGCTGCTGAGTGTTTTCCTGCTGTTGTTGGTCTTTGCGTTTCGGGCAGGTTGGTATGCAAAAGGTGTAGCTTTTTTACAGATTATTGCCGGCATACTGCTGGCAGGATTATGTTTTTTTCTTATCTACGGTCAGAACCCCAGCGCTTGGGTTGCAGATTTTCGGGGCGGATTGCAGGCTGTTGCCCTATTGGGATATAGCTGGAATTATTATTTGTGGCTCTACCTGCAATATGACCTGATACACTTTCTGAAATTTTTTGCTCCGGCTTTCCTCACAACTCTCGCAGCATGGGGTGTGCTTTCTGTTTTAGGAAAAGGGAAATACCACTTCAGCCGTGATGGACAAATGACTGTCATATTTTTTTCCGCCATGCTTGCCTGGATAGTTACCCTCTACTTGCTGGATTTTGTGGCTTATGATGATTTGGTTTACCGCAAAATGCATTTCAGTGTGCTGCATAGCGTGTATTTTTATCCGCTTGCTATTGTCTTGCTAAGCATACCCGCCTTGTCGGTGTTAATGAAAAACCCGGCTGATAAGAATCTGATTGCTGAAAACCTGATCATCATTGGTGCTGTTTTAATCGTGCCTTACGTAATTCTGCTGGGATCCAATACCAGTTTAGCAAAGGGCGTATATGCACACCTGATACCCTGGATGGTGCTGCTGTCGGCTCTGATATATTTTAATTTTAAAAAACTGAATATGCAGTGGTTTCCACTTTGCCTCTTTGCTGCACTTATCGCTTTTAGTCAGTTTCATTTTATTGGTGGATATCTATTCAGATCTTACAGGGTGCTGGGCGGGTTAATGGACCAACGATATGCAAAACTGAAAAACACAAAAGAAGCTTTGTGGCTGGATGAAGCAACCTACCGCTTTATGCACGGCATTCAGCAGACCTTGCAAAGCAACGGATTTCGCAAAGACGATCCGATTATCGCACTGACGGACATGCCGGGAGTGGTGTATTTCATGGAAGGCTTCTCACCCGGCACACCCTGGTATTTTTCCGGAAGCGCAGCTGTTCGGTTCAATTGCTTTCACCTGCGTTAAATAAGTGACCAACCGGAACCCGCTCCTTTCCTGTTGCTTAATCAGCGTATAGAAATGGAAAATTTATCATGTCTGCAGGAGGCTGTTGCCGGTTTCCCGGATGCATACGGCCCCATCGGTGAGGTATGGAATCCATTTTTGAAAACAAACACCATCATTCTCGCTAAATTGCCGGACAACACTGCTGAATAAACACACCCGCAAACAGCCGGCATCTCTGCATGGCGGATCTTTGCAATCTTTACAGAAACGGCTTACCGCTGCCCGTCCCTTGTTCTTGTGATGCGTATAGTTGGCTGCTTTTTCCGGCTGCACCGCATTTTTAATCTTCTGTGCCGCATGCTGAATATGGATATGTTCATAAAAGATGTTAGCACCGTACTATCCGACTGCTATTTTTATATACACCTCAACGGTTTGATTTTGTATGACAGTTGGTGTGCCGGATGGAGTAAAGTAATGGAATTGAAAACATTTGCCAAGCTGCCGCGAACGGATGGTCTTTTATAAAGGTTTTTTTATTTTGCGCTTTTGTCAGATGCACAGATCTGTTTGTGGAGAAAATTGCTGATGTTGTTTGAAAACACGTGCATGTGCAGTAAAACTCTATCCTCATGTTTCAATTATTTAGGTTATGCGTATGAATAACCTGAGAATAGCACCACAAGGCTTACGAAAATTTTCAGGAGGGATTCAGCCGGATGGATGCCGATGTGCGTAAGAACTTGCATCAGCGGCCTCAGCGCTACTTTAAGATGGAAGTAAAAATGCATCCTGATTCGGCAATCTGGTGGGCCAACCAGGAACAGGCTTTCATCCAGCCGGGCGACACTGTTTCAGCAGACTCCTGTTTCCGGGAAGCTGTTAGAAAAGGATTTCCTCCGGCTGAAGCTCCGCCTCACACATCACCTCTGATACATGCGCCTGAATAAATACATTCTTATTTTCATTATTCTCATCGGCTTATTTGTTTTTAAGCTGGCCGTGTTGCTGTGGTTTCTGGATAATGGCATGGATATAACCGATGGGGGGACTTATATGCTTTGGTCTAAATATTATGATCAATACCAGTTTGAATTACACAGATATTATGCAATTCTGTTGCGCAAGCTGGTTTTCTTCATAGAGCCGGGAGTGATCAACTACCGGTTGTTGCGTATAGGTACAGAGCTGCTATCTCTTTTGCTGTTTGCAGCAGGTTTCTGGAAATGGAGCAGATGCGAAAGAAGTCTTTTTTATCGGAGTAATCTGCCGTTGGCATTTCTTTTTTTCGGAGGCGCATTGGGTTCGTTTCTGAGCCTGTTCTCCAGAGTGTTTTCTTATAATGATTTTACGAATTTGAATGTCACAGGTGCCTTTGGCTTGTTTCTCTGGTTTCTGGGGCAGCGTTCAGATCGCGGTTTTTCAGTAACTAACTATATTGTTCTTTCCGGAATTGGCTTCTTTATTGGATTGCAGTTTTTTGTGAAGCTTTCAGCAAGCCTGTTGCTTGGCGTTTTTCTGCTGTTGATGATTGGAGGCTTTCACGGAACCAGGCGGCTTAAAGTGATCTCCTGTGCACTTATTGGAGCTGGTATACTGCTTGCAGCTGTATGTTTTTTCCTGGCATATGGACACGGGCCCCTCTTCTGGTGGGCAGATTTTAAGGAGGGATGGCGAATACTACACTTATTAGGGTATGGATGGGACTTGTATTGGGATCTCTACATAAAAAGCGATCTGTTCAATTTTTTGAAGTTTTTTACCCCTGCATTTTTGACCACCCTTGCAACGTGGAATGTGCTCACCGTTGTAGAAAAAAGAAAGTGCCTTTTGAACGATGACTTAAAGATGTCCTTGGTTTTTGTTTCTACCTTGCTTCCATTTGGCATCACTTTGTACTTGTCGGATTTTATTATTTACGATTATGTTAAACACAAATGGCATTTCAGTGAATTGCATAGCGTGTATTTCTATCCTTTGGCTATTGTTCTTTTTCTCTTGCCGCCATGGTTTAAAATACTGAAAAACCATCCGGATGGGAAGTGGGTTTTTGAAAACTGTACCATCATCGGAGCCATTTTACTGCTGCCTTATGTGATGATGTTGGGTACCGATTCCAGTTTAGTGGTGAGCGTGTATGGACACCTGATACCTTGGATGGTTCTCCTTTTTGCTTTGATGTATTTGAATATGAGCAGGCTGAACCTGCATTGGTTTCCAATCTGTCTTTTTGTTGTTGTTATCGCTTTTAGCCAATTTCATTTTATGGGGGGAATAGTGTTGCGGACTTACCGGGTGTTGGGAGGGCTATTCGCTCAGAGATATGAAAAACTCAAAAATTCAAAAGAATCTATATGGCTGGATAAAGATACTTACTCTTTTATGTATGGCATACAACAAGCTCTCTATAATAACGGCTTTCGCAAAGGTGATCCGATTATTGCGCTTACGGATATGCCGGGGGTGGTATTTTTTCTGGAGGGGTTTTCACCCGGTACACCCTGGTATTTTTCCGGAAAATCATCGGTAGAGTTTAACTGCTTTCACCTGCGGGAGAACATCGGTCAAATGGGTCGTTCACCTTTTTTACTGCTGAATGAAAACCTGGAGGTAAGGAATCTGGAATGTTTGAAAGAGAGCGTAGCCGGCTTCCCGCATGCATACGACACCCTTGGGCAAGTATGGAATCCATTTTTGAAAACAAACACCATCATTCTCGCGAAATTGCCGGACAACACCACTGAATAAACAAACTTTTAAAACGGTCGGTATCTATGCATGCCGGATTTCTTCAATCTGTCCAGAAATGGATTATCCCTGCCCGGGCCGGGTGGTTGCTGGTGATAGTTTGCTTTGCAACACACGGAATAACTGTATTCAACAACTATGCCCTGGATGACAACTTTGCCGTGACTGCAAACGAGCTGGTACAAAAGGGCATAAGGGGCATACCCGATATCCTGACTTCACCGGCTTACGTGTTGGGTAGTCAAAAGGCGGGATATCATCCCGTGTCCGCTGTGTTACAGGCGTTGGAGTTTGAGCTCTTCGGCCTCAATCCGCATATCAGCCATTTGGTAAATGTGCTTCTCTTTGCCGGGCTGGTTGTTTTGATTTTTCATGTACTCAGGCGTGTTTTCAGGTTAGATGCAATACATCCGCTGCTGCCGTTTGGTATTGCGCTCATGTATGCCGTGCATCCGGCATTTACCGAGGTAGTAGCTTCTATCAAGAACCGCAGCGAAATTTTAAGCTTTCTGTTTGCCTTGTTGGCAGTGCAGTCTGCAGCCCGGTTTTTTGAGTCGCCCTCCTGGCTTAAGGCTGCAGGCGTGATACTGCTTATGGAGCTTTCGCTGCTGTCAAAAATGGTAACCCCGTCATATGCGGTCATTATCATCCTGCTTGGTGCATGGCAGGGGGCTTATCGCAGGAAAGCTTTTTACGCCTTAGGTGGTGTGCTGCTGGTCACCACCTTGGCGCATGTGATGGCCGTTCTCTCGTCCCTGCAACGTCCTTATCTGTTTGTGGAAAACCCGCTGGCTGAACCCCAGCCCTTCAGCCTGCATCTGGGATTGATTGGTAAAACATTGTTCTTTTACCTGAAATTTTTTCTTATCCCTTTCCCGTTCCGGTTTTACTATGGGTATAATATGATACCGCTGGAGCCCTTCTGGCATCCGCTGCCCCTGTTCTCCCTGTTGCTGCATGGCGCTTTGCTTGTTGCAGCTATCCGCTGGTTTCTGGGAAAGCAAATGATAGGTTTTTTTATTCTGGCCTATCTGATAAATATTTTCCCCTTCAGCAATGTGGTGCTCTACACGGGCATTGTGGCTGAGCGTGTGCTGTTTATTCCCGGCTTGTGGTATCTGTGTGCGCTTGCTTTGGGCGTATATACTGCAACCCGTGCTCCAAAGTACAGGCGCATACCTTCAGGATTGCGTAAGGTTGTGCTTTATGCAGCATGCCTGGTGTTGCTCATCTGGATTGCCCTGTCCATGTATCGCAACACCCGCTGGAAAGATTCCTTTACGCTGGCTGCTACGGATATTCGGTATCTAAAAAACTCAGCTTTTGCCAACTCCTATTATGGGCGCCAGCTTATGCTGAAAGCCGAAACCAGCTCAGACCCTCTGCGGAAGCACTATACAGAGCTGGCAAAGAAGCACTTTAAACGGGCCTGTGAAATATATGATTATTTTGAGCCGCATTTTCGCCTGGGCATGATTTACGAATATGAAGACCAGAATCGCGATTCAGCTCTCTACTATTTTCAGAACGCTTACCGCTTAAATCCTAACAGTCCACGGGCCCGCTTTCAGTTGGCAAAGCAGCTTTTCCTGCGTGGCAATAATGCTGAAGCCGCGCAGCTGTGGGAGGCACTTTATCGCGAACTGCCTCAGGATACCCTGACGCTGTTCTTTTATGCTCAGGCCCTCTACAATCTGGGCAGAAAGGAAGAGTCCGCTCACATGAATGCCGATCTGCTGCGCCTGGCTCCGCAAACATATTACCCCTACTATAACTACGGCATGGTGGCACACATGCAACGGGATACCCTCGCTGCCATGGAACACCTGGAAAAGGCAGTGCGCTACGGCTATCGGGGACAGGATGTGTACCACATTCTTGCGGGTATGTATGCGATGCGGGGCCTCAGCGACCGGATGCGCTGGCTGCAGGAGCGCTACGACAGCTCACAATGAGTGCGGGCCTGCAAGGGTGATCAGGCCATGCCCGGTGAGTTGCCCATCTGCATTTTCCACAATAACCACCTGGGCTTTTGTAGCACAACCTATCGGCCGTGATATAATCACCTTGTTTCCCTGAAGGTCATCCGCAAAACGATGCATGCTGAACGTACGCACTGCTGCGCTTGCCCGACCGATGATAGTTTCGTAGAGGGAATTGTTTTCTGCAACCATTTCAGCGGCTTTATGGGTGCGGCTGTAGGAAAGCAGCGGATAAAGGCTAATGTAAAAGTAGGGCTTACGCAGCTGCAGGCCTTCCCGCAGGGCGGGCAGGAGGCTGCGTTGATGCTGAATATGAATAGCCGTTTCAAAACTTTTCATCCCCAGCTGAAGCCCCGTATGCAATGCGGCCTGATAAATGACTCTGGCCAGCCCTTGCCTCCGAAAGTCGGGATGCACGCCAAAAAGCGCTCCCTCAAAGGTACTGCCTTTGACCTCAGCAGCAAAATAGCCTGCTGGTTGGCCGTCCACGCGCAGCATCCAGATGGATCGGCCGTGTACATCAGGCGGATGATAAAATGACCGGATATAGGCCTTGCGGATATGCTCCCGGACGTGCTCGTTGAAAAAAAATTTTTCCGTTTCATTGCTGTAATACGTGCCGGACGATTGGCGGTGAATGGCTTCAAGCAAGGGCTCCAGCTCTGGTAACAGGGCCGGACGATAGGGCTCCACGATCATCCCGGCCGCGAGTCGCAGGGGCGTTACATTGTGTAGGTCGTGTTGGCACCGGTAAACTACTGAATGGACATACCAGGGAAATCCGGTTGTGTTCAACTGATGCCAAAGGTCTTCCCGGGAGGCTTCTGCCCGCAGCTTACACCAATCGGCACGGTGTTGTATCAAGTCGTTCCGCAGTTGCACGGGCTCCACACCATCCAGATAGAAGCCTATGCGAAAAACCCGTAAACCACTCAGGGCGCTCTCTGAATCGGATAAGGCGAGCATGTGATGACCTGATCAATAGTGTAGTGAATCTGTTTCCCATTACGCAGCAGGCGCTGAGCTGTCATACTGGCGAAAATACAGAATAGTCCCAGTCCCGCAACCGCCAGCAACCAACCTGTTTGCACCCAAACAAAGAAAAGCGGCAAGGGCAGCAGCAGCGTTGCCGAAAGCAACAGACACAAACGTGAAGCTGCCAGCAGGAGCGGAGGTTGCAGATGACGGATAATCCTTGTGAGGTTATAGTTGGAGGCGCCTGCCTGCCGGGCTTCGTGTGCCACAGCAACCGAATCCATTGCTTCGGGCGGTATCTCCCAGAAGTACAGCAGGTGACGCGAAGTAAATCTGTTTTGGATATCAAAAAAGAAGGAACGTCTGAAAATACGGAATGAAGTATAAAAATGAATATGCCTGTAACGCGGCAGAACCAGGTAATCAAAAACCGTAATGAACAGAAAGGCCAACAACCGGTAACCCATCGGATGTTTACGCTTACGGGGATATCCAAACACAATCTGCTTACCACTGTGCTGAAAATAATCAATCAGTTTCAACGCCTCTTCCATCGGATATTGCAGGTCGTCATCCAGGGTGAGAATAATCTGCCCTCTGGCATACCGGATGCCGCAGGTAGTGGCGGCAAGCTGCCCGTAATTGCGTTGCAAAAGGATGGTGGTCACATATGCTTTTTCACGTGCCAGTTGCCCGGCAAGCTGACGCGTGGCAGCATCGCTGCCGTCATCCACCAGAATAAGTTCTGCCCGCATATTGTTGCGGATAAAATGCTTTTCAAATTCCCGCACCAGCCGCAAAAGTCCGCTGCCACTGTTATATACAGGCACTACAATTGAATAGTCAGGCAAGCCAGGCTCCATAGTATTAAAACATATAAGAGAATCAGCACCTGTAGGGTGCACGTTTCAAAGGATAGCGCTCTCTGAAACTGCTGCCATCGCGTTGCCTGCTCCGGCTCAGCACTTCCGTAATGAACTCCGTACGTGCCAGCAGGCGAAAAAGAAACAGGTTTATCGTATGAAAGGGCTCCGGCAACGGGCGTATGAAGTCAATGAACAGCACTACCCGTGCCTTGTCTGAACGATTCCATGCCGTGTGCGGAAACGTGTCATCAAACACCATGCAGCGCCCTTCCTGCCAATGCACTTCTTTTCCATTGATAACAAGGGCGCATTGTTCAGGATGTGGCACAAGAAGACCCAGATGGCAGCGCAGCACCCCTTTGTAGATACCACGATGCGGGGCGATAGCGCTGTGCGGCTGCAGCACACTGAAAAAAGCAGAGGTCATCAGAGGTATTTTGTTTAGAATGGCGGTTGTCACCGGGCAGGCCTGCTGATGGTGGGCAAAGTCATACCCGTATATAGCCAGCATATACGAGCGCCATCCACGGTCGTGCGTAATGCGTGCCTGCTCGGGAAAGATTTCCTCAATGGGGGGAATGTCTTCTTTGGCATGGATTTGCGCATATTCCTTGCGGATTTCCTGCCAGTATGCCTCCAGCTCCCGCGTGAAAGGAAAATCTTCGGCAGGGAAAAACTCCCTGTCTCCATCCACCAGCCTGATAACCTGCTCAAAACTGCGCAGCACGGTTATACCCGCCCACTTCTTTACCCGGTAGCCGATGGAATTTTTGTTCACGGCTCAGACGGCTGTTCAGTCATTTTTATTTTTTTGTGCATCCTGGTATTCCAGCAGCGCCCATAAAGCAAGCACAGAAGGGTGGGGGTGGGAGTTTTTCGTGCGCGGGTATGCATTCCATCCTCCGTCAGGCATCTGGGTGTCCACAATCCATTGAATATGTTCCCGGGTCACGGCAGTGTCGGCTCCCAGGTAATAAAGCATCGCCACAGATTCATACCGCAGGTCGTTGCTCACATCTGTCAGATCCGTGGTGATTTCAAACAGCAGTTCTTTGACCATCAATGCTTTCAGCTTCTCCACCTCCGGAGTTTCCTGCAGGCATCCCAGCCTTAGCATATTTGAAAGCTGCATAGCGGCATGGGTCATATAATAATGCCCTCTGTACACGTGCCGCTTGAGTTGTAGCAAAACAGTATCGGCCAGAGGATAACGGTTGCAGTACATTGACCAGAAATTCATGCCGTCAATAGTGTGGTTGTTTTTTCTGATATACTCCAGCGCCATACTGTCACCCAATGAGGGTACCTTCCTGTCGTCAAAATACCGGTTATAAAGCATGATGTTGAATGTGCTCAGCTCCGGCTTCAGTTTGCGCATCAGCTCAAGGTCAGGCAAATACATCTGCACACCGAAATGCTCTTTCAGCAGATACAACAGAATGACCACATCCGGCTCCCGGATTCCGGTATTTTGCCCTTCAAAATAGGCGATTGCCTTATTTATTGCCTGACTTACCTGCTGGTGCAGATAGTCATTGTGACGGCTTTGACCCGCACAGCCGCTGATGCAAAGGTGAAGCAGACAGAAAAGTACATATTTGCGCATAGATGTGTCTGTTTTTCCTGCTAATATAACCTTTTCACCCGTGGCTCGGGTGGGGTCAAAACAATGCTTTTGTGCGGCCGGCACAGCCGGCTGACGGCATCGCATGTGGAAAAAAAATTCGCGGGGGAATTTCCATTTTTGCTTTTTTTACCTAAATTCACGGAGATAAAAATGAGTTAAAAACGAAAAAGGTATACATGCAGCATCTTTACTTTCTATCTTTCCCACGTATTTTCTTCCTTGTCATCCGGTGGTTGCAGCACGGTAGTGTCAGGTGGGCAGCAACCCCAATGTCTTGCAATGACCGGCAGCAGAAAGTAAAGTGCATGCATGCGATACCTGTGGAGTGTAAGTTTTCCGAGTAAACTTAAATGCACAGAGTATCATGAAAAAAGCTCTCGTTGTAATGATTGCCCTGAGCGTTGCAGGCGCAGCCTGGGCTGCTTACTCCCTTTGGGGGAGCGACCTGTTTGGTACCGAACAGCGCAGTCGTGGTGAAAATGACCTGCGGGCATTAGCCGGTAAATGGACACTGATTGATGCCCAAATTACCATGTTGCAGGAAGTGCCTGATTCTTTAAAATACACCAAAGACAATTGCTTCTGGAAGGACCACTTGAACCCCAAGGTGCCCTTGAAAATCCACAAAGATGGCACCGTGACACTTTCCCGCTTTGAAAAACAAACCACTGCGCAAGCCCGTGTGGAAGATGGTCGGCTTATTTTTGAGTTCCGGGGAGGCATTGCCAAGGTAAAAGGCGAACCGGTGGATGCGGTCAGCTACACGGCCTATGATTATCAGCTGAGCGGTAAACAACTGATTATATCCAGAGAAGACGGTATGGTGACTGAGAAATATATCTTTAAGCGATAATCCCTAAATCCCACTGCCTATGAAACGATATTTACTCGCGGGAGTTTTCAGCATAGCCTTCAGTCTTGTCGCCTTTGCCCAGCCAAAGGTGAATGTGACCGTGGAGATTTATGAAGTGGAGCGCAGCTCTTCATTGGGTGACGGGTTATATGGCGATCCGGATGTAACCTGGATTATGGGAGCCAACTCCAACGGCTCCGGCAGCGCCACCTTCAAAACCGATTGGTGTTATTACTATGGTGAAATGGGAGGGACTACCTGGCAAAATATACGCCAGATGTACCAACAACTGAATTCCACTGCCACGACCATATACCTGAGTCTGGATGCCTGGGAAAATGATTGCGTTATAGATGAAGATGATTGTGGCTATAATACGCACTGGTATTGCCCCGATGGCGATGGTGACCGGTGTAACAATAGTGCCATTGCTACTATTGACTTCCGCAATCAGCCTCCGTGCCAGTGGAATTATTACTACACCAACTGGTGCAGCTACTACCGCTACCGTGTGCGCATTTACTGGACCTTTGCCGAGCCTCCCACCATTACAGCGTCTTCTGCAACCAATCATGTGCTCTGTATGCCCGGCACCGGCTCGCCTAACTCCACCACACTGTCGGTGAGCGTCAACAGCACCTATGGCCACACGCTGGGGCGCTACTACCAATGGCAGGTTTCTACCAATACCGATTGTGCTTCTCCGGGTTCCTTCTCCGACATTGCCGGAGCCACCAACTCTTCGTATGTGCCGCCTCAAACAGCAGGTACACGCCTCTACCGCGTTAAAATTACTTCCAATTGCTCGGCCGACTTTGGCAGCCTCACTACCATCTCCAACTGCATGCGTGTGACGTATCATCCCATGAGCCCCGCCCCGGCAATCCAGTCAGGCGCCTGCGGGCAAACCGTGTTGCCCGGCTCAATAAACACCCTCTCTACCTTGCAGCCGCCCAACCCCGGAGCCGTAGCCAACCTCACCGGCTACCAGTGGAGCGCCACCGGAGGTACGTTTTCCTCTACCTCGGCCCCCACCACCACCTGGACAGCTCCCTCTACTCCGGGCTCCTATACTATTACGGTAACCTATCAGAATGCCTGTCAAAACTATTCGGCTACCTGCACCATCAACGTGGATTCTGACCCCTGCGACTACGTATATGTAGCATCTACCGGAAACGATAACAGCGGCTGCGGAGGACCCGCCAGCCCCTGCAGAACCGTAAGCTATGCCGTCAATAATGTGCTGGGCTCTAAACGCCATATCCGCGTAAGCACGGGCACCTTCAACGAGGGCTCTACTATCAACATGGTCAATGACCTGATTATTGAAGGAAAATATGTCATCAACAACGGGGTGTGGGAAAAGTCCGTCTCCAGCAGCGCAACCACCAATCTGGTGTGGGGCACGGGCGGCTCCATGGAATTTGTCAATAGCGTGATTTGCCATCGTGTGGGCATCAAAGCCAACGGAGTGAGCAACTGGACCCTGATGGACCTCAACCTCACCACTACGGCAACCACCAACACCGCCTCAGGCGGATACGGATGCTCCAACTATACCCTTTGGCTCAACAACACCTCCGGCTACAGCATTATCCGCTGCAATATCACCAATGGCAATGCTGCCTCTGGGCAGCCGGGGCCGCCCGGAGCCGCTGGTGCTCCAGGGCAGCCGGGTGCAAGGGGAGGTAATGGGCATACAGATGGAGGTCATGGTAGCGGTGGTAGCGGTGGCACAGGCGGTGGCCCGGGTACAGGAGTAAGACAGGGAGGCAATGGCGGCCGGGGCGGTGATGGAGAGTGTGAAGGCTGTTGCTGCAATCAGGCGCAAGCTGGCTTTCTGGGTACCAATGGAGGGGGAGGGGCGTCCAGGGATCCTGTTGCGGGCGGAGGAGGCTCCTCGGATGACGACTGCAGCGGCGGGGGCAACGGAGCCAATGCTTCTGCCAGTATCTATACGGCCGAGGCGCAAGCCGGAGCCAACGGCTCTCCGGGGGCTTATAATCCTACCAACTATACCTTTTCTACCTACTTCACACCGGCACAGGGCGCTGCTGGCTCCGATGGTCATGGCGGGGGCGGTGGCGCTGGCGGTGGCGGTGGCGGTGGTCAGCACGGCACCTGGTGTGATGATGGCGGTGGCTCCGGTGGTGGCGGTGGCGGTGGCGGTGGCCAGGGCGGTGCCGGTGGACAGGGTGGCTTTGGCGGGGGCTCTACCTTTGGTATCTATCGCAACAGCAACGCTACCAGTGGCACCCTTACCTAT
Organism: Chitinophagales bacterium; assembly: GCA_026003335.1. Classification (NCBI taxonomy): domain Bacteria; kingdom Pseudomonadati; phylum Bacteroidota; class Chitinophagia; order Chitinophagales; species Chitinophagales bacterium. The sequence goes on from BPHB01000003.1 coordinate 73,855, forward strand.
GTGAGCGCCACCAGCGGCAATGCCGGTGCTGGCGGTGCGGGCGGTGCAGGCGGTGCCGGGGGCGCGGGTGGTATAGGCGCCTTGGGCGGTGATGTGAATGGAGGCTGCGGTTTTATATGTTTTGGTGATGTCGGATTTGGCGGCTCAGGCAGTGCGGGCGGCAATGGCGGCCAGGGCGGCAGCGGTGCAGCTGGCTCACCCGGAGTATCCTACAACATGTACACCGTGGGCAGCGGAGCTGCCACGCTGAACAATGCTTTCCCCAGCAGTGCTCCGGCACTGACCATTGCTACCAACAACGGGCGCTACTGCAACAACAGTGAAATACGCCTCACCAAGCCCTCTAGCAGCGGTAACTGGTCTTTCAACCCCTCTACGCTTACCCTTGTCAACGACCTGCGGGATGCCCCCGCAGGGGCTGCAGCCTCCAGCTATACTTCTTCTTCCGGCACGATAGTGGTAACGGCTTCCAGTGCAGGCACCAAATATGATATCAATATAGGCAGCCAGGCTTATGAGGATATTCTGGTCATCAGCAACACCTCGCGGACGCTGCCGGTGATTAGTCCTTCGCCCACTACGATCTGTTATCAGGGCAGCATCACGCTCAGCGCCACCACATGGGGTACCGTGCTGGAGCATGACTGGCGCATCTATCCGGGCACCAGCCTCAATACCCCGGTGTTTGTATCCACGCTGCCCAGTGTTGCTACACCTTCTCTGTCGTGTGCTTCCTATCCGTGCACTTACACCATCCGCTATCGCCAGCGCGAAGCATGTTGCGGCTGGTCAAAGCCGGTTTACTCCAGCGTGACCATATTGGGTGAATATACCCTAGGCGCCATTGACAACAGCGGTAAAACTATTTGCTATAACACACAGGCCAACGCCCAGGTGAGCTTTACTTCCAACCCCGAAGGAGCCACCGGCTTTACTTATCAGTGGTATTATAAAAATGGTATTGACTGCCCTGTATCGGGCTCTACCACCGGCTGGACAGCCATCTCGGGGGCAACCAGCGCCACCCTGACGCAGGCCCAGTCCAACAGCATGGGTAACCTCACCGAAAGCCGTGTACTGGCGTGCTGGGTAACACCCACCGGCTCACCGGTGTGCGGTACGGCAGGGTGGGCTGAAAACTGCTATCTGATAACCGTATTACCGGAGGTGGAATATGGTGGCATTCAGTATGGCGACCAGGTGATTTGTCCGGGGGGTAATCCCAATGAAATCACCCTCTTCCCCAGCCCCAAGGGCTCGGGTTTCCAATATCAATGGTATATCAATGCCGGCAACAATCAGGGGAATCCGATTACCGAAAACTGGCCTATTGATACCCCGGCTTGCCCCACAGGTAGTGATCCCAATGTGCCGCTATGGGTACCCATTCCGGGAGCCACCAATCCTACTTACCAACCACCGCCACTGAACATCAGACAGGATTCTTCCTACAACGGTATTCCCAACCAGAATATCTATATCGGGTTTGCGGTGTATCTTACTCCGTATGCTACGGGAGGACTGCCGGCTTGCGGCACAGCCCACTGGGCTGACAGCAGCTGCCGCATCATCACCGAGGTAGATGCTACCGGTTTCTCACCCAACGCCATTACCGGCCTACCGTGTATTGCATCGCAGGGGTGTGATGCGGATAGCACCATCTGGGTGTTTAGAACGTGTTATGGCGTGAATATCACTTCCCCGCTTAGCATTATCCCCTCGCCTGTTAACGGTACCTTCAACTTCTACTGGGAGACAAGCCCGGACTTTGTCAATTGGACCAACGTACGTACCACGTATAATGCCTCCAGTGATCAATATACGCTGGGTACCATCACGCAGGATACCTATGTGCGGGCTTTTGTCAAGGCCATATCCCCACCCTGTGGTGATTCTTTGCGAACGCTCAACATTTGGCTGATAGATGTGAATGAGCCTTTTGACGCGGGCAACATCAGCGGGGCCGTGTCTTCTACTGAATGTTACGGCTATGACCCGCCAGCGATGACGGCCAATCCGGCGGGCAGTTATGACTACTATTACACGTGGCAACATAGTTATGACGGCACCAACTTCAAAGACCTTTATTATGATGGCACAGTCATCCAGGCGCCAGCCACGGTAGTGTACAACGCCCGCTATCTGGTGGTATCCGGTTCGGTGGTCTACAATGGGATCACCCACAATCTGAATGAAGACTTTTTGATCTACGACTCTACGGTAACCAATATCACCGGTTCGGGTCAGGTGGTAAGGCTCTACTCAGGGCCGGGGGATGCGTTCAAGACCTATGATCCGGATACGTTGCATTCCAACCGGCATTATCGCTACCGTGTGTATAGTGAGGGTTTCCCCGTGTGCTACACGGAAGCGGATCCGCCTGCATATAGCGACACTATCAGCTATACCATTCTTTCTGACCTCAATCCGGGCGCTATCACTCCGGACACGTTCGCCTTTACGCAGTGTCTGAATTACGATGTGCCCACGCTGTCCATCAATCCCAGCGGCTCAATAGGTCCTTACACTTATCAGTGGTACATCAGTGAGGATTCGGTCAACTGGTCACCCATTAATGGAGCCAATGGCTCTTCCTATGACCATCCCACTCTGCTGACCGACACCACCTACTTCCGTGTTGCGGTAGATCCTGCAGGTAGTCCGGACTGTGCTATGAAATATTCTACCAATAGCGTGAAAATCAAGATCGGTCCTTCCACACCGGCAAATGCGGGTGCGGATGCCACGATATGTGCTACCTCCCATACACTCTCAGCCAACATTCCTGAATCCCCCGGGGTAGGTACATGGACCCTCTATGCCGGCTCCGGTTCATTCCCCAATCCCAACAGCCCCAGCGGGCCGGTGAACAATCCTGGTTACGGCACCAACATTTACCGATGGACGATTGTTACGCCTCTGTGTGTGACCACCTATGATGATGTGGTAGTTGTGCGTCACCGCGAACCGGATAAAGCAAATGCCGGTGCCGATGCCGTATTGTGTGAATATGACTCTATCCAACTGAATGCGAATACTCCGGTTGTGCCCGGTGCTGTAGGCACGTGGAGTCTGGTGAGCGGCTCAGGCACCATAATATCGCCCAACGCTCCCAACACCTGGGTGAAAAATCTCACGCCCGGCCTCTCCGAATTTGAATGGACCATTACCACCAACGGGGTGTGCGGTGATTCCTCCGACCGGGTGAAAATCTTTACCAACATCTTCCCGGTGATGGTGTGGAATGGGAGTGTCAGCACCGACTGGAACGATCCTGACAACTGGGGTTGCACCAATATCCCCGGGATCAACAACGTCATCACTATCCCGTATCTGGGGCCCACGGCCAATTATCCGGAAGTGTTGCCTGGCAACGTGGGCATCTGTAAAGACATCACCATTGAAACAGGAGCCAGCCTGAAAGTGGGCAAGGGAACCAAGTTTGGTGTCAATAAGGAGTTTGTATGGGCCAATGCGGGTCCTGACGTGGTGAAATGCTTCAATGATCCTCCGTTCACCATAGGAAAAGAACTGATACCCGGAGCCTCTGCCTATACCAACTATTCGTGGTCACCCGGAATATACCTTAATGACTCTACACTGGCTGAACCTACTGTGAATCTGAACAGCACCACGCTCTCTTACATAGAGTTTGTGCTGACAGCCACCCACAAGCTGGATCCCACTAACGTGGACCGCGACACCATGCGGGTGATTATCCATCCCATTCCTACGGTGGGTATCATCAGCGACACGTCTTATTGCGGTACGCCCATCCAGCTGGGGCTGAGCAATCCGGCCCCCCATACCACCTATGACTGGGATCCCGATGCAGGTCTGAACGATCCCACTATCCCCAATCCGCTGGCTAGCCCCAATGTAAGCACAGAATACATCGTTTATATCTATAATGATTCCACCGGGTGCTCAAACCGCGATACGGTATTTGTTACCGTAGGCACACCGGCTACCCTCGCCTGGAATCAGCATCCCAACCATGCCTGTGCTCTGGATCAGAATGTGACTTATTCGGTGAATAATACTGCAGGCTCTGTCTATTACTGGAGTATTACCGATTGGCGCGGCAGCACCATCAGCGGCAGTGGCAACACGGCCTCTGTGGATTTCGGTAGTATTCATCTCCGATGCCATTGACGACACCATCACGGTGAAAGAAAGAACAGCCAGCGGCTGCTGGGCCACTCTCCAGCAGATAGTGGATGTGGACACCTTCCCCACCATCACGGCAACCCATGGCGGTTCACCCATCTGTGAAACAGAAACCATTCAGCTCTACCAGAATGATGTAGGTACTATCCCCACAACCTCGTGGGTATGGTCTGGTCCGGCTTCTTTCAGCTCGTCAGCCAGGAACCCCACACGTCCCAATGCCCTGCCGGCTCACAGCGGAACGTACCAGGTCATTGCCTATACGGATGAAGGCTGTCCGGATACAGCCACGGTTGCGGTAACCGTAACGCCTGCACCGGCTATTACCACCCACCCGACAGCGCAGGCAGTATGCAGTGGCAGTAATGTGTCCTTTACGGTAGCTGCCAGTGGCACCAGCCTCGCCTACCAGTGGCAGGAAAGCACCAATGGCGGCTCATCCTGGAGCAACCTCTCCAACGGAGGAATATACAGCGGTGTGACCACAACCACACTGAGCCTCTCTGGCGTGAGCACAACCATGCATAATTATCAATACCGCTGCGTGGTGACGGGCACCTGCTCACCTCCGGCACCTGCTGCCGTTTCCAATGCCGCCACGCTCACCATTAATGACGTTGCCATTACGGCCCACCCGTCCAGCGTGAACAAGTGTATAGGCACCAGCCACACCTTCACGGTGACGGCTACGGGAGCCAGCCCGCAATATCAATGGCGGAAGAACGGCACCAACATCAGCGGTGCGACCAACGCCAGCTATGTGATCAGCTCCATAGCGGCAGGGGATGCCGGCAGCTATGATGTGGTGGTCAGCAACAGTTGCAACAGCGTGACGAGCAATGCGGCCACGCTGACGGTGGATGACATAGTGATCACGGCCCACCCGTCCAGTGTGAACAAGTGTAGCGGCACCAGCCACACCTTCACGGTGACGGCTACGGGAGCCAGCCCGCAATATCAATGGCGGAAGAACGGCACCAACATCAGCGGTGCGACCAACGCCAGCTATGTGATCAGCTCCATAGCGGCAGGGGATGCCGGCAGCTATGATGTGGTGGTCAGCAACAGCTGCAACAGCGTGACGAGCAATGCGGCCACGCTGACGGTAGATGACATAGTGATCACGGCCCATCCGTCCAGTGTGAACAAGTGTAGCGGCACCAGCCACACCTTCACGGTGACGGCTACGGGAGCCAGCCCGCAATATCAATGGCGGAAGAACGGCACCAACATCAGCGGTGCGACCAACGCCAGCTATGTGATCAGCTCCATAACGGCAGGAGATGCCGGCAGCTATGATGTGGTGGTCAGCAACAGTTGCAACAGCGTGACGAGCAATGCGGCCACGCTGACGGTAGATGACATAGTGATCACGGCCCATCCGTCCAGTGTGAACAAGTGTAGCGGCACCAGCCACACCTTCACGGTGACGGCTACGGGAGCCAGCCCGCAATATCAATGGCGGAAGAACGGCACCAACATCAGCGGTGCGACCAACGCCAGCTATGTGATCAGCTCCATAGCGGCAGGGGATGCCGGCAGCTATGATGTGGTGGTCAGCAACAGTTGCAACAGCGTGACGAGCAATGCGGCCACGCTGACGGTAGATGACATAGTGATCACGGCCCACCCGTCCAGTGTGAACAAGTGTATAGGCACCAGCCACACCTTCACGGTGACGGCTACGGGAGCCAGCCCGCAATATCAATGGCGGAAGAACGGCACCAACATCAGCGGTGCAACCAACGCCAGCTATGTAATCAGCTCCATAGCGGCAGGGGATGCCGGCAGCTATGATGTGGTGGTCAGCAACAGTTGCAACAGCGTGACGAGCAATGCGGCCACGCTGACGGTAGATGACATAGTAATCACGGCCCATCCGTCCAGCACCAGCTCATGTGTGGGAAGTAGCGTAACCTTCACGGTATCCTATACCGGAACAAATCCAACCTTCCAATGGCGGAAGAACGGCACCAACATCAGTGGGGCCACCAACGCCAGCTATGTAATCAATTCCGTGGTTGCAGGCGATGCCGGCAGCTATGACGTAGTTCTGAGCAACAGTTGCAACAGCGTGACAAGCAACAGCGCTACCCTGACGGTGAACAACCCGCCTGCAGCTCCTACAGGCATTGCCGTGAAGGTCGTTTATTGTACCGACAACAACACGAAGTTTACGCTGCTGACGGCTCTGAATCCGCCCTCGGGAGCCACCCTGCGCTGGTACAGCGGCTCCTCCTGCGGAGGCAGTCAGATTGGTACCGGTACTACCCTGACCATCAATTCCAACGGGCAGCAATACTATTCAGTGCTTGCTGACAATGGTTCCTGCACCTCCGCTTGCGTAGCCACCTCTACGGCTATATATACTTATGCGGGAGGTTTCCCCTCCGGGCAGGCACATAATGAAGCCTACTGGGATCAGCGCGGCCTCTCTACACGCCACGATGTGGAAATACGCACCAACTGCAGTAGCAGCGGCACAGTGTATAGCTGGGATGCTACCAATAAATTCTTTAAGGATAATGCTGCCACCCCCAACATTATGTTGCCTACCGGCACCCAGACGGTGGCTTCCAACAGCTTCCCCGGTTACGGCACCAACACCAGTTGGAACAGCAATGCCTTCCAGTGGGACGACCAGAATGTGCTCTCCAGCAGCGTTTATGATGCCTATCCGCTCTTCGTAAGCCCACTATCAGCAGTTGGCATGACATTCTGTAAGGCGATGGAGAATGACTATGCCGGTAATTGTCCTCTTACTACTAGTAGTAATGCAACAGACTGTGTGGTCATTGATGGAGATTCCTCCACACTGCTTTATGCGCCTCCCCCTTATAATGATAGCTATGATGTATCAGGTAAAGGCAATACGAATTGTCCGGCTGAAGGCATGATCAATGCCGGCAGTCTGAAAACAGGATGTACTGCTATTGATGAAATCTTTCAGCAGCAGCAGCTGGATGCCGCCAGCGACAAGAGCTATTGCCAGGCTACCTACGGCAAGGGCTGGAGGTTGCCCACCGATATTGAAATGGGACATACTAACGACTGTACGACCACAGGAAACGGATTCGATGATGGCTTCAGGGGAAATACCTCTTTCACCATCTGGAGCAGCGCAAAAGGAAATGGTGACTACCGGAGATGGGGGATGAATATATCAACTGGAAGTTGGGCAAATACGATTCCCATCAATGTATCTACTACCGTACGAGTGCGGTGTGTTTATGATCCGATGTGGAATCGCTAAGTATAAGAAAGTAAGTGTAAGAAATAAGAAAGAGCTATAACAAAAAGGGGGCTGCGTGTGTCAGCCCTCTTTCTTTTTCCGTGAACTATAAATTTTCACCACTCATTTAAACCGGCTTCACCGGAAGTTGTCTTAAATTGAGTTCAATTTTTCAATCATCACAAGGGGGATTAAGCTATGCCACAAAATTGTGCAGGCGGAACATGGGCGCCTTACGTCCCGGACGCAACCAAACCCTGGAATGCCATGCGTGTGGCACATCTGTACAGAAGGCTGGGTTTCGGAGCCACCCCAGCCGAGATCCAGGCAGGGCTGTCATTGACGCCAGCACAACTGGTGGATCAGCTCCTCAGCGCAGCAAAAACGGCTCCGCTGCCCGCGCCTCCGGCGTGGTATAACTGGACGGCATCCAGCTATACAGATTTTGGCACGCAGGCATTCCTGCAAACCAAAGAATGGTATATCCAATGGTTGCTGGACATGCTGAATACCGGAGTGCGCGAAAAAATAGCCCTCTTCTGGCATAATCACTTCGTTACCCGATCGGCAGATTATCTGTGCCCCAGCTATATGTATGCCTATCACAAGCTGCTGCAGCAACAGGCTCTGGGCAATTTTAAAACCTTCCTGAAAGAAATGGCCCGGACGCCAGCCATGCTGACGTTTCTGGATGGGCGGCTCAACACCAAAAACCGACCTAATGAAAACTATGCACGCGAGCTGTTTGAGTTGTTTACCCTGGGCGTAAATAACGGCTATACCCAGCAGGACATCACCGAGGCGGCCCGCGCCCTCACCGGCTACACCACCGCTTCTGACCGCTGCAGCCCCATCAGCTTCAATCCCGCTGACTTTGACAGCACCCCGAAAACCATTTTCGGCCAGACGGCCAATTTTGACTTTGACGGGGTGCATGACCTCATCTTTCAGGTACACCCCGCTAAGGTGGCGCAGTTTATCGCTACAAAGGTCTATACCCATTTTGTGCATCCCATTCCGCAGCAGGCGATCATTGACGGGCTGGCGGATACCTTTCGCAACAGCAACTTTGAGATTGAACCGATGCTGGCGCAGTTGTTCAAAAGCGACCACTTTTATGAAGAAGAGGTCATCAGTGTGGCGATTAAAAGTCCGGTGGATTTTGTCATCGGCTTCATACGGGAAAGCGGTCTTCCTTACGATACCAACGTGATTGACCTGGCCGGCTATCTAACCGTGGATATGGGGCAGCAGCTCTTTAACCCCATTGATGTATCGGGGTGGAATGGCAACCGCTCGTGGATTGACAGCAATGCCATCACCAAGCGGTGGTCGGCCCTCAGCCTCTATCTGGATTACGTGCTGGTGCATCTGGATAAAGAGCGTTTTCGTCAGCTTGCCATAGAGGTTTCGGGCAATAGTGCGGATGTGGCCTATGTAGCCAGAAGCATTACGGAGCATTTCATTCCCAAAGGACTGGATAGCCCGGCAGCCTACCAGGAGGCGACAACCGCACTGAAATATCAGGTGCCTTCCAACTATTTTGATCTGGGTTTGTGGAATCTCTCGTTTCAGTATGTTCCCGAGCAGGTATGGAATCTTCTTAAGTGGGTGATTCGCAGGCCGGAATTTCAATTAATGTAAAAAGAACATGCCCATGCGTAAGGGAAAGAAAAAACACCATTTACCCGAAGGCAGTTGTCCTGCTGACGGATGTGTACACGAGGCCCATCATCGGGGCATGGGGCGCAGGGACTTTCTTACCAATCTGGGTCTTATCGGCACCGGCTCGCTGCTGCTGTCAGGGCTTCCGCTCAGAAGGCTCGCTGCTTCCCCCTTGCTGACACCGCTGCTGTCGGCTGCAGGTGACCGCATTTTGATTGTCATTCGCCTAAAAGGCGGGAATGACGGACTGAATACCTTTGTGCCCCTGTTTGATTACAGCAGGTATGCTTCCTATCGTCCTTTGCTGAAAATCCCCACCTCCAACCTCATCTCTCTGGATGCCAAATATGCTATACCCGATTTTGCCTCTGACCTTAAATACCTCTGGGACCGCGGCATGATGAAGGTGATTCAAAACGTAGGCTATCCGAACTCTGACCTGTCGCATTTTGCTTCTACCGACATCTGGGACTCCGCCCATACCACCATTGCCAGCAAGTCAGGCTGGCTGGGGCGCTACCTGTGGAACGAGAATCCCGACTTTCTGACCAATCCGCCTTCTGATCCGCTTGCTATTCAAATTGGCGGGGATGGAAATATTCTCTTCTTCAATGAAGACAACGTGAACATGGCTATGAACGTAATTGATCCGGAAGCGCTCTATCAGATCGCCCAGTCCGGTGCGCTCTATCCGGTGTCGGGCACGGCTACCTGCTACTATCAGGATCAGGTGGATTTTCTCAAGAGCATGATAAACACTACTTTCTATCAGTCGCAATCCATCAAGGCCGCCTATGATGCTGGCCGCAATAACGTAACCTTCGCAGGAGGAGAACTGGGCGAAGCACTGGCGCTTGTTTCACGGCTGATTCAGGGCGGACTCACTACCCCAATCTATATGCTCACACTGGATGGCTTTGATACGCATGCGCAGCAAGATACGCGTCACCCCGAGTTGCTCACCACCTTTGCCGGTGCAGTGCGTTCGTTGTTTGACGACCTGGAAGCTGGCGGCATGGACCGCAGAGTGTTGCTGATGACCTTCTCGGAATTCGGCAGGCGTGTAAACGATAATGGCTCGCTGGGCACCGATCATGGCACAGCCGCCCCCCTGATGGTTTTTGGCTCTGTGCTCAATGGCAACGGTTTTCTGGGCGATGATGTTAACCTGGTTGATTTGGATAACAATGGCAACCTGAAGCATACTGTGGATTTCCGTCAGGTATATACCACCATTCTGCAGGACTGGATGTGTGTAGATGAGCTCACCGCTGACACGTTGCTGGGCGGAGCTTATAGCAGGCTGGCACTGGGCTTTGACTGTTCCACCACACGGGCTGCTGCCGTAGAGACAGTGCAGCGATACCATCAGCTGCGCTATGATAACGGCATACCTTTTATAGTGGTGAATCTGCCGCAAAGCGCACATATCAAACTGGAGGCTTATGACCTGCTGGGCAGAACAGTGGCATCTACCAGCAATGATTACTACAGTGCGGGATTGCATAAGATAACTTTTCCCGGCATTGGACGCTGGCCTGCCGGGGCCTACGCCTATCGTCTTTATATAAACGGAAGCATGGAAGGCGGAAAGGCGCAGAAGCACTGAGGTCCGGCCCGCAGCACACTGCGTTTGGGGGTGTTGTGCAGCATGCTTCACCACAAAGGTGTAATTTCACGGCATGACCATTCTGGAGGCGAATAACCTGCATAAGTCATATGGGCGCCTGCAGGTGTTGAAAGGTATTGACCTGACCGTGCAGGCAAAAGAGATTGTATCTATCGTGGGCGCATCGGGAGCCGGTAAGAGCACACTGCTGCATGTGATAGGCACCATTGACCGGTATGACAGCGGCAGGGTAGTGATTGATGGAACAGACCTGCGCACGCTGCATAGCCGGCAGCTGGCACGTTTCCGCAATCAAAAAATAGGCTTTGTATTTCAGTTTCATCATTTGTTGCCGGAGTTTACTGCTCTGGAAAATGTGCAGATACCTGCCCTCATCGGGGGTGCTGACCGCAAACAAAGCCGCAAGGAAGCGATAGCCCTGCTGGAACGCCTGGGCCTGGCCGACCGGCTCAACCATAAGCCTGCAGAGCTTTCAGGAGGTGAACAGCAACGGGTAGCTGTAGCGCGGGCGCTCATCAACAAACCTGCTGTGGTGATGGCCGATGAACCCAGCGGCAACCTGGACTCCGAAAATGCACGTGCCCTCCATCATTTGTTTCTGCAACTCCGCAATGAGCAGGGGCAAACGTTTATCATTGTTACCCACAATGCCGAGCTGGCTATGCTGGCCGACCGCAGACTGGTGATGAAGGACGGCAGAATTATAGCCGATGAGAGCACACACGTTGTGCCCTTGCAGGTGGGATAAGCCGTGCCTGTGTGCCAGCCACATCGGCAATGCAGATGCCGCATGGGACAAAGAGAAGAGAGGTGCCGTCCGCCACAGCCGCGAAGGATAGCAACAGATTTTCAGAACTTCTGTAAATTGAGCTGACTGGAAAAACCTGTCAGCAAATACAGATATGGGTTTAAGCCGGTGAGGTACAGAGGGTTGACAACATGGAACCATCGTTGAAGCAAAATACAGACATTCAGGCGTCCGCTGCGCTGGAAGTGCTTTTGAGATACTGGGGGCACCGCGCTTTCCGCCCCCTGCAGGAGGAAATCATTACCTCGGTGCTCTCCGGACAGGATACCCTGGCGCTGCTCCCCACAGGCGGGGGCAAGTCGGTGTGCTATCAGGTGCCCGCACTGATGCGCGAAGGTATGTGTATAGTTATCTCCCCGCTCATTGCTCTGATGAAAGACCAGGTAGCCAACTTGCATAAAAAAGGTATTCGTGCTGTGGCTGTATATGCCGGAATGAGCAGGCGGGAAATAGATCAGGCGCTGAATAACTGCATGTATGGTGCCTACAAGTTTCTTTATCTGTCGCCAGAACGGCTGGCAACCGACATCGTGCGGATGCGGCTGGAGCGGATGCCGGTGACGCTGCTTGCTGTGGATGAAGCACACTGCATATCGCAATGGGGATATGACTTCAGGCCTCCTTACCTGCGCATTGCGGAAATACGACCGCTGCTGAAAGATGTGCCGGTGCTTGCGCTTACAGCCACAGCTACCCGGCAGGTGCGTGAGGATATATGCGCTAAACTGGCTTTTCGCGACTATAAAGTGTTTCAGGCAAGCTTTGAGCGCAAAAACATTGCTTACGTGGTGCGCTATGAGGAAAACAAGTTACAGAAAATCCAGCATATCCTGCACAAAGTCAGGGGCAGTGCCATTGTCTATGCAAGAAACAGAAAGAAAACCCGTGAAATAGCTTCTTTTCTCAGCCGTCAGGGTATAGCCGCAGATTATTACCATGCCGGATTACCTATGCACCTGCGCAATGCGAAGCAGGAAAAGTGGATAGCCGGTGAAATACGTGTGATGGTATGCACCAACGCTTTCGGAATGGGTATTGATAAGCCTGATGTACGTTGCGTTATCCATGTGGACCTGCCGGAAAACATTGAGATGTATTATCAGGAGTCGGGTCGGGCAGGCCGGGATGGGAAAAAGTCATATGCCGTTTTGCTCTATAATCTGGCAGACCGTACAGCAGTGGAGAAACGCATGACCTCCCTCTTTCCTTCCGAGGAGGAAGTAAGACGCGTGTATAGCGCTGTGTGCAGCTATCTGCAGGTGGCCGAAGGAGCGGGCAAGGGGGAGAGCTATGATTTTGATATTCTGGATTTCTGCAAGCGCTTCCGGCTGGATGTGCTCAAGACGCATCATGCGCTGCACCTGCTGGAGCAAAGCGGTCATCTCTCGCTCAGTGATGCTGTATCCATCCCATCGCGCATCCGCATTATTGTGGGGCGTGAGGAGCTGTATAAATTTCAGGTGTCTAATGCTGCTGCCGATCCCATTGTGAAACTTCTGCTGCGCACCCACATCGGAGTGTTTGATGAAATGGTGTATACCTATGAGGCAGAAATAGCTTCCCGTCTGCATATCAGCAAAGAAGAAGTGGTGCGCACACTGACGCTGCTTGACCAGCTGAAGCTGGCTGCCTACGAGCGTTCCAAAGACAAACCGCAGCTCACCTTTCTTGAGGCGCGGGTGGATGCACGCTATCTTCCGCTGGATGGCAGGTTTATCCGTAAAAGAAAAAAGCATTATGAGGAACAGCTCCGCGCTATGCTGCAATATGCATTGAATAACACCCGGTGCCGCAGTCAATATGTGTTAGACTACTTTGGTGAAACCGACAATCAGCGCTGTGGTATATGCGATATCTGTCTGGAACGCAACAAACTGGGGTTGACGGACCTGGAACTGGAAGACATAACCGCTGCGGTAAAAGACATACTGCTCAGCCAGCCGTGCACCATGGATGAGCTGGTAGGACGTGTACGCTATTATGCCGGAGAGAAGGTTATTTATGCAGTACGCTGGCTGCTGGATAAAGGACAGGTAGGGCATGAAAACAACCAATTAATCTGGCAGGGGTGAAATCCGTAATCTTTACCGTCATCAACGATATTACCCATGACCGCAGAATGCACCGCATCTGCTCTTCTCTGGCGCGGCATGGTTGGCGTGTGACGTTGGTGGGAAGGCTGTTGCCTGATTCGGTGCCTCTGCATAACTATCCGTTTCAGACCGAGCGTCTGGCCTGCTTCTTCCGCAGAGGTAAGTTATTTTACCTGGAATATAATTGCCGTTTGTTTGTGAAACTGTTGTTTACCTCCGCAGATGTATTTGCAGCGGTGGATCTGGACACCATCATTCCCTGTTTTATAGTGGCTGCACTTAAAGGGAAAAAGAAGATGCTGGATGCGCACGAATATTTTCAGGAAGTGCCGGAGGTAACCGGTAGGCCATTTACGAAAAAGATATGGGAGCTTGTCGGGCGATGGTTTATCCCACGGGCTGATGTGGCTATTACGGTAAGTGAAAGCCTCGCTGAGGAGTTTTACCGCCTTTACGGTAAACGCTTTACAGTGATCCGCAATGTGCCTTTACGGGATGAAGCTCAGGAGGCAGCCACCTCAGGGGGGGAGGGGAGATTCATGCTATATCAGGGCGCCCTCAATGCCGGGCGGGGTCTTGAGCAGCTCCTTTTGGCCATGAGGCATTTGGATATACCGCTAAAGATTGCAGGTGAAGGTGACCTTTCGGAGCAGTTGCGCAGCCAGGCAAAGGCTCTGGGGGTAGATACAAAGGTGGAGTTTTTAGGTAAGGTTGCGCCTGATAAGCTCCGGGCACTTACCCGGCAGGCATGGCTGGGTCTCAATCTTCTGGAAAACAATAGCCTGAGTTACTACTATTCTCTTGCAAACAAGTTTTTTGATTACCTCAGCTGTGGAGTACCTTCGTTGACCATGAACTTTCCCGAATACCGCAGGATAAATAACCGCTACATGGTAAGCCTGTTGTTGAATGAGCCGACTCCCGAGGGCATAGTGCAGGCAGTGAGGCAACTGGAAAGCAATCCTGCGCTTTATGACAAATTGCAAAGCAATGCTCTGTTGGCAAGCAAGGAATATCACTGGGAAAAGGAGGAACAAAAGCTTCTAGCTGTCATGGAGCAGGTGTAACGGATTGCCTCCGTCAGTACGGAGTGCTGTTGCTATATTTCTACCAGTATATAGGCTCAGACCCCAGGTAGCGCTCAATAAGCGGGTGATAATAGTCGTAAAGTTCTGATAAGTTGAGTGGTCTGTGAGGTGGGGTATAGAGGTCAAACTGGTTGAAATAGCGTACCCACTGCTTGTAAATTTTATCTTTCATATTTTCCAGATGACCATAGGCCCCACCGGAATGCCAGGGGTAAAAAGAGTGATAGCGGATGGAAACCATCGCTATTTCAGGTAGGCGGTTGCCCGGGTGGTTTTTCAGCACCTGATACAAATACTCGTCATGGCCCCAGGTCAGTTGCAGGTTTTCCAGGCCGCATTGGGGTTCATACATGCCTGTTTCTGTATTGTAGCGCGGGTCCTGCATATCCGGATTCAGGACATTGAACTCCGGAAAGATACACGTATCTGGGAGGCGACATCCTACTACGAACACCTCCCCGACAATGCCCCATTGTGCGTTCACGCTGGTGCCGTCTTCATCGCATCCCCAGAGGTACATTACTTTACCCAGGTCATGGATGAGGGCCACCACCTGCATCCAATCGGGCTGACCCGATAGTCTGGCGCCTTCGGCTGACTGCAGCATGTGCTGTAAGTTGGTGAGTTGCAGTTCAGGGTCTGTGGCGTCTACAAGCGTGTGTAAACTTTCCAGGGCCTCACGGATGGTCATGGGCCTGCTGAAAGTGAGATACTTCTTTTTCATGCGGGTTACATAGTCTACTGTCTGATTGCTGCGCATTTTGCGATAATGCGCACGGATGGCCGGGTTTTGTTGTGCCCTATACATTACTTCCTCCCGCCATACTGATGATATGCCCATCTGTTGAAATTTTTTTTAAAATAGGCAAAGGGTACCGCCAGGGGAATGACCTAAATCACCCTGCAGATTTTTTTCTTCTTACTTTCTATAGCGGCTTTCTTCAGGAGAGGTTCTTCACCTCAGCAACGAGATTCTGGAGAGAGCTTTTGGCGTCACCGAAGAGCATCCGGGTTTTGGGATGAAAGAAGAGCTCGTTTTCAATGCCGGCATAGCCCTTACCCATGCTGCGTTTGAGAACGATGATATTCTTAGCCTCCCACACTTCCAGCACAGGCATTCCGTATATGGGGCTTGACGGATCATTTTTGGCAGCCGGATTCACCACATCATTGGCACCGATAACCAGCACTACATCTGTTGATTTAAATTGCGGATTGGCATCTTCCATTTCCAGCAGCTTGGGATAGGGTACGTCTGCTTCAGCCAGCAGCACATTCATGTGTCCGGGCATTCTGCCGGCTACCGGATGAATAGCATAAAAAACCTCCACGTTTTTTTCTTCCAGCAGCTTGTCCAGTTCATGGCATACATGCTGTGCCTGTGCTACAGCCAGACCGTAGCCCGGCACAACGGCCACTTTCTGTGCGTAGCTGAGAAGTATAGCTGCATCACTGACCGATATTTCTTTTATTGTACCATGAGAACCCTGTTTATCTCCGGCTGTATTGCCACCAAAAGAGCCGATAATTACATTCATCAGAGAGCGGTTCATGGCTTTGCACATCAACACCGTAAGAATCGTACCGGCTGAACCAACCAGAATGCCCCCTGTCAGCATGGCCTGATTGCTGTAAAGAAACCCTCCGAAGGCTGCTGCCATACCGGTGAAGGAGTTGAGCAGAGATATTACCACGGGCATGTCAGCTCCGCCAATGGGCATAACAAACAACACCCCATAAATGAGCGAAACTCCCAGAATAATGTAGAGAAAAACCGGAGAGGGGGGCTGCTGCAGTATGAATGTCACCCCGAGCACTGCGAGAGCGCCCAGTAGAATAAGATTGATAATCTGGTTGAAAGGCAATCCTTTGTCACCGATTTTTTCTTCCAGCTTGCCATAGGCAATCATGCTGCCGGAGAAAGAAACACTTCCGATAATCAGCCCCAGAATCATTACGGTAGCAAGTCCCGGAGAGGGGGTAGTGCCCTGGTGTAGGACGTGGTTAAACTCTACAAAGGAAATCACGGCAGCGCAGGCGCCCCCCATACCGTTAAAGAAGGAAACCATCTGGGGCATGGCAGTCATCTTTACTTTTTTTGCCATCAGATAGCCGATGATTGTTCCGGCTATCATACCTCCGAAAATCCAGACATAGTTACCCAGCTTCTGATTGTTGGCATCTTCATAAAGGAAGATGGTGGCAAAAATGGCAAGAAACATTCCTGCCGCAGCAATCGCGTTCCCCCTGCGGGCGGATTCGGGATTGCTGAGCATCTTAAGTCCTAAAATAAATGTGATGGATGCCAGGAGGTAACTCAGTTCCAACAAGGGGGCCGACATAATACTTTCAATCTGTTAGTGAGATAATATATTGATACACACTAAACCACAGCGCGCGGACATATAACAACAGGTCCCCTTTTTTGCAATAAATCTATCGTGCATGGGTGTTTACTTTTTCTTTTCTTTCTTTTTAAACATTTCCAGCATGCGGTCAGTGACTACAAAGCCTCCAACCACATTGAGTGTACCCAGAATAACGGCAAGAAAACCCAGTATCAATGCGGTGTAATTTTCAGGCTCAGCCTGCCCCATGACGATGATGGCGCCTATGATGACTACTCCGTGAATGGCATTCGCTCCGGACATGAGCGGAGTATGCAGAATTGCCGGAACGTTGGAGATGACCTCAACCCCCAGAAAGACAGAAAGTATGATGATGAAGATAAATTCGCGGTGCTGATAAAAAAGCTCCAGTAGCTGCTCCATGGGTTAAACTTTCTCCAGATAATTTTTTTTCACGCGCTCACTGATGAGTTCACCAGCATGGGTAACACACGTATCGCGTATGATGTCATCGTCAAAATGCAGGTGCAGCTTACCTTCTTTATCAATTATCAGTTTCAGGAAGTTCAGCACATTTTTGCCAAACATTTTGCTGGCGTCTGTGGGCATGGTAGCCGGCAGATTGGAGTTGCCTATTATAGTAACTCCATGACGAACGATGGTTTGATTGTTTTCGGTAAGCTCGCAGTTGCCACCGGAGGAAGCAGCCAGGTCCACAATCACCGAACCCGGCATCATGGCGGCAACGGTTTCTTGGGTGACCAGCAGGGGGGCCTTTTTGCCGGGTATCTGAGCTGTACAAATAATCACGTTGGCCTTAAGTGCATGTGCATGAATAAGCTGCTTTTGTTTCTGTTTGAATTCTTCGGTTTGTTCTACGGCATACCCTCCTGCGGAGGCATCATCGCGTGCGCCTTCTACTTTAATAAACTTTGCTCCGAGGCTTTTTACTTCCTCTTCAGCAGCTGCGCGGACATCAAAGGCTTCTACCACAGCCCCCAGCTTGCGGGAAGTGGCAATAGCCTGCAGACCGGCCACTCCGGCTCCGAGCACCAGCACCTTGGATGGTGGAATGCTTCCGGCTGCGGTCATGAACATGGGGAAAAAGCGCGGAGCATGGTAAGCTGCAGTAATCACTGCTTTGTAGCCGGCAACAGTTGCCATGGATGACAAAATATCCATGGCCTGCGCCCGTGTGGTGCGCGGAATCATATCCAGGCTGAAGGAAGTAATCTTTTTGGCCAGAAACTTATCTACCAGCGGGCGGTTGACCAGTGGCTGAAAAATGCTGATCCACACCTGCCCTTCACGCAGTGCCTCTATATCATCTGGCTGAGGCGGATGAATGCCTATCACGACATCAGATTCCCGGAGCAGGACACTACGGGCAACTGTTTTTGCACCGGCCTGCGTGTAGCTCTCATCATCCGCAAATGCCGCTGCACCGGCCTGCTGTTCGGTAAGCACCTGCACCTGCATTTTCACCAGCGTCTGTACAGCCTCCGGTAATAGAGCAACACGCTGCTCTCCGGCCGACTCCTTTAGTATGCCTATCGTCATAATTCGTGGGCAAAACTATAAAAATATGGTAAACACTTTCTGTTTTTTACCAACGGTTTGACTTTATTCTTCAATTCATTATGTTTGAATGAAACAAAAACTCTTTTTTATGAAACGCATAAAATCCATGGACGACTATCAACAGCAGTATGCGGCAAGCGTACGCGATCCGGAAGGATTCTGGGCTGCTGTGGCCGGGGATTTTGTATGGCGAAAAAAGTGGAATAAAGTGCTGGAATGGGATTTCACTACGCCTGAAGTGAAATGGTTTATTGATGCAAAACTGAATATTACGGAGAATTGCCTGGACCGCCACCTGCCGGCTCGGGGAGATAAAGTGGCTATACTGTGGGAGCCGAATAATCCCGAAGAGGAATGTGTGCGCCTCACCTATCGTGCATTGCATGAACGGGTATGCAGGATGGCAGATATGCTCAGGAGAAACGGCATACGAAAGGGCGACCGGGTTTGTATCTATTTGCCTATGGTGCCGGAACTGGCAATTGCTGTTTTGGCCTGTGCCCGTATTGGTGCCATTCATTCGGTAGTGTTTGCCGGCTTTTCGGCACGCTCCCTCAGCGACCGTATTGAAGATGCTGCTGCCGTGATGGTGCTTACCGCTGACGGGGGGTATCGCGGTGCTAAAACCATTGGACTCAAAGAAATTGTTGACGAAGCGCTAAAAACCTGCACTACGGTTAAAAAAGTGATTGTTCTGAGGCGCACCGGCCAGCAAGTGGATATGCAAGCCGGGCGTGATGTGTGGTGGCATGATGAATGGGAAAAGGCTTCACCTGCCGCTGAACCTGAAGTAATGGATGCCGAAGATACTTTATTCATTTTATACACTTCCGGGTCAACAGGGAAGCCCAAGGGCATTCAGCACACCTGTGCGGGCTATATGGTGTACACCGCATATAGCTTTTTGAATGTATTCCAGTACGAAGAAGACGACTTGTACTGGTGTACGGCAGACATTGGCTGGATTACCGGTCACTCCTATATCATCTATGGACCTTTGTTGGCAGGGGCTACTACAGTAATGTTTGAAGGTATTCCAACCTGGCCTGATGCGGGGCGTTTCTGGCAGATTGTGGAGAAGCATAAAATACACATCATTTATACGGCTCCTACCGCTATTCGCTCCCTGATGGCTTACGGCACCAAATATGTTACCCGCTACGACCTGAGTTCGCTGAAGGTGTTGGGTACTGTAGGGGAGCCCATCAATGAAGAAGCCTGGGAATGGTATCACAAATATGTAGGAGGAGGGAGGTGTCCCATTGTGGACACGTGGTGGCAAACCGAAACCGGGGGCATATTGATTTCCCCGCTGGCGGGCATCACTCCTCTGAAACCGTGTTATGCTACCTTACCTCTGCCCGGAGTGCAGCCTTGCCTGGTAGATGAAAAAGGGAATGAACTGGAAGGTAAGGCGGAGGGTAGACTGTGCATTCGGTTTCCCTGGCCTTCCATGGCACGCAGCATCTGGGGCAATCATCAGCGCTTCTATGATACTTACTTTTCTTCTTTTAAAGGCAAATATTTTACCGGTGACGGGTGCAGGCGCGATGCAGACGGCTATTACCGCATTACCGGAAGAGTTGATGACATCATAATTGTTTCAGGACATAATCTGGGTACGGCTGAAATTGAAAATGCCATGGATGAACATCCCGCAGTGCTGGAAACGGCTATCGTGGGATATCCTCACCCCATCAAAGGCAATGGTATCTATGCTTTTGTTATTCCGGCTCAGGAAATCAAAGACCCCGATAAGCTCAAAGAAGAGCTGCGCGAATATGTATCCAAAACCATCGGGCCCATAGCTAAACCGGATAAAATACAGTTCGTGAAAGGTTTGCCCAAAACCCGCTCCGGAAAAATCATGCGCAGAATATTGCGTAAAGTGGCCGAAGGCAACATCACTGACCTGGGCGACACCTCAACGCTGTTAGACCCCACGGTGGTTGACGAAATAAAAGCCGGCATGACAACTGCCGGATAAACCATGCAGACGGAATACCGGTGCAACAGGTCATACCCCATCATCAAACTGCAGCTCTCTCATTTCTGGCTGAGGAAAATTTTCTGCACATGCGTTTCTCCTCCCACAGCAAACGTCAGCAAATACAATCCCGATGAAAGCGGAGGCAGCACCGTTTGTATTTGATGCAGTCCGTTTGCTGCCTGGGGGGTTTGCTGTTGCCACATCTGCCTTCCCATCCGGTCAATAAGAGTAAGGGTAAGCGCACTGGCAGTTTGCAGGTGGAAACGTATATGCAGATGGTTTGCCTCAAGGGTTACCTGCAAACTTTCAGGCATTGTACGCTCAATGCTCGTGTGCAGACCAAAGTCACCAATCGGAAAAATTGCCATATCAATATTCAGTCCCCAGGAAGTGATCGTAGTGCCGTCATTAAAGGGGTGCCAGTTGCCGAGGCTATCCCTTTCCCAGGCCAGCTGTTTTCCTGAATAGCAGCCGTCTTTGGTTGAAAGCAGTCCAACATAATTACCTCCGGAGACACCACTTACATCCAGCGCGACAAAAAAAGTATCGGGCAGCAAAACAGGAGATGGTAAAGGAAGTACTGTCAGCCGGTTGGATGTATCAATGGCTGTTGCAGGAAAGCTATCAGTAATGGCAAGCAGTGTGCCGGGGGCACCGGTGAGCATGTCGGCAGCAAACACCATTCCCCGGATAACCGCAAAAGAATCCGTGAGTATTTTTTCTCCAAACCAGTAGGCAATGGCTGTCAGGGTAGCCGGATTATATGCTGTGGCATATTTCTGCGCTTTAACAGGCAGGTTCAGGTCGCTGTTGCCGCAAATAAAGCCTGCGAATTGCGACTGGGGCGTATAGACATACGTAACCAGATCAGGTACTTCACCGACAGGCTGAATGTTTTTTCTCGCACAGGTATCGGCAAAGGAAGCCGGGCGTAGCGTATCGGCAGCATGCGTTATCATAGGCAATATCAGGCACAATATGAGAATATGCATGATTAATGGATTTCAGGATGAAGTTAATTTTTATTTTGAGGCGGACATACCGTGGAGTAGTTCACTGATTTCAGTAACGAGCATCAAAAGCCGGGTAAAATTAATTTTAACCGCATGAAAATCATTGGCGAACATCTTCGTCTGGCTGCTGATTATCTCGGATACAGGCTTACTGCCAAAACCCGCTATGGCATACATTCTCCCTTTATTTTTTCGCTGATGAATGAGGTGTTTTATGACAAGCAGAAATATCCGGCTTTTGAACAGATAGATCGGCTCCGGGAGCGGTTGCTCAAGGACACCACGGTGTTGCCCACAAAGGAAGCGGGAGCGCATTCAAAAACATTATCCGCACAGCGAACGGTGCAAGATATCACGCGCATTACTGCAGTGCCTCCGAAGTATGGGCAGCTGCTTTTTCGGCTGGTTAAATACTTTAAGCCGCATGCCATACTGGAATTGGGAACGGGTCCTGGAATAAGCACTCTCTACATGGCTATGGCTGCACCGCAGGCAACATGTATTACCCTGGAAGGAGATCCCATGCTGGCGGAGCTGGCACGGAAAAATTTTGCCGATTTCAATTTGCCGGGTCTCACCGTCAGAGAAGGTCTTTTGCAGGAAACCCTTCCGGAGGCCCTGCACATGCTGAATAAGGTTCAATTTGTGTTCATTGATGCAGACCATCGTAAAGAAAGCCTCCTTGCAAACCTGAAGCAGTGCCTTCCATTTCTTGATACGGTAAGCGTGGTGGTGCTGGATGACATAAACTGGTCGGTTGACATGAAAGAGGCATGGAAAGAAATAATATCCCTGCCGGAGGTGATTATCTCCATAGATATTTTCAGAATGGGCATTTTATGTTTCAGGCCCGGTATACCCAAACAGCATTTCAAAATTCTTTACTGAATTAGTTGAAACGAATGGCCTTGACCGGGCTGACGGAGCCTGCAAAAAGAGAAGGTGCAATCAGTGCAAGCAGACAAATGACGAAGGTTCCGGCATTAATCCCGATTATGGTCAACCAGTTGATATCAACCGGAGCAACCGACACATAGTAGGAAGCTTCCGGCAAACGCACTACCTGAAAATATTTCTGAATAAAACACAAGGCGAGTCCGATAGAATTACCTGCCAGCAAACCGATACCAAGAATATAAGCGGCTTTATAGAGGAAAATTTTCTGTATCATGAGGTTATCGGCACCCATGGTTTTTAGAATGCCGATCATATTGGTGCGCTCCAGAATGAGAATAAGCAGGCACGTGATCATATTAATAACCGCCACCACAACCATGAGAATCAGAATAATCAGTTCGTTCATATTTTGCAGTTCCAGCCAGTCAAAGATGTTAGGATAAATTTCGCGTATAGTTTGCGCTGTGAGGTCGGGACCTAATACGTTGTAATAGATGTAATCCGCGGAGGCATCCATTTTTCCGGGGTCGTGCAAATACACTTCAAAACCACTGACCAGATCTTCGCTCCAGTCGTTGAGCTTCTGAATCTGTCGGATGTCAACCAGAGCATAATATTTATCATACTCTTCAAGCCCGGAGTTGTATATTCCGCTAATGACAAAGCGTCTCAGGCGAGGCGGGGTTTGGATAAAATATACATGCACGACATCACCGGTATCCAGATTCAGGCGGGAGGCTGTCTGAGAAGAAATAAGAATATTGCGTGACATGGCCGAATCCGCGGTGCTGAAAATTGTGCCGCGCACGAGGTATTTTTTGAAAAAATCCCATTCAAAATCATTGCCTACGCCCTTTAAAATGATGCCCTCAATCTGGTTTTCGGTTTTTATGATACCGGCTTTGTTGGCAAAAACCTGAATGTGCCGAACATTGTCAAGGGTATCAATCCAGTCATAAAACGGCTGATGTCTGGTAATTGGATTTTCTTCAAACGATTGTCCGAAGCCATATCGGGTAATATGAATATGCCCCCAGAACCCATATACTTTTGTACTGATTTCTTTCTGAAAACCGCTTACAAGTGCTGTGGCTATCAGCATCACGGCCAGGCTGATGGCAACGGCAGCTACCGCTATAGAAATGATAAAGCGTGAAAACGATCCGGGTGCGTTAAAAAGTAGTTTTCCGGCAATAAAGCGTTCGGCATACATGTTGAAGGCCAAAAATCGGTTAAATGTTGCTTATGCAGGTAGCTTTTTAACAGCCAGTGTTTAGTTTCGCTGATTAAGATAGAGAAAGAAATGAAAGTATTGACCGGAATATTATGTATCTGCTTCACCAGCTGTCTTGTTGGTCAAACAACTGGCGGCAGCATGAGTCCAGGAGAACAATCCCTTGTCATCGGGGCAAATCGGTTGAGCATGTATCTGGGCGAGCTGAAAGGCAGGAACGTAGGGCTGGTGGTCAATCATTCTTCGCTGGTGGAGGGGCCGCAGGGACCTGTGCATCTGGTAGATACCCTGCTGCGTCTGGGAATCCACGTGCGCAAAATTTTTGCTCCCGAGCATGGATTCCGCGGTGATGCTGATGCCGGAGAAAAAATAAAAGGAGGCACCGATAAGGAAACCGGTTTGCCGATACTATCGCTATATGGCAGTCATAAGAAGCCTTTGCCTGCCGATTTAAGCGATCTGGATGTGCTCGTTTTTGATATTCAGGATGTAGGCGCACGCTTCTACACCTACATAAGTACCCTGCATTATGTGATGGAGGCCTGTGCGGAAAACAATAAAACCCTCATTGTGCTGGACCGTCCTAATCCGAATGGTTTTTATGTGGACGGCCCCGTGCTGGATACGGCTTACCGTTCATTTGTGGGCATGCATCCGGTGCCTGTTGTGCACGGGATGACTGTTGGAGAATATGCCCGCATGATAAATGGCGAAAAATGGCTGGATGGCGGCCTCCAGTGCAGGCTAATGGTAGTGCCCTGCCTGAACTACACGCACGCTCTTCTTTATCCATTAAAAATAAAGCCCTCCCCCAATCTGCCCAACATGATAGCCGTGTATCTGTATCCTTCATTATGCTTTTTTGAGGGTACCATAGTCAGCGTAGGCAGAGGAACGGATTTCCCTTTTCAGGTCATTGGTCATCCTCAGTATGCTGGCCGGGCATTTAGTTTTACTCCTCAAAGCAGAGAAGGCGCCAAAAATCCGCCCTACAAAGGAATAGTGTGTTATGGTATTGATCTCCGGAATATCAAGGTCAATTATTTCGCCCAGCGCAAATCACTGGACCTGAGCTGGCTGATTGAGTTTTATCAGAAATTTCCAGATAAAGACAATTTTTTTAATGCTTTCTTCACCAAGCTAGCCGGCACCACCGAACTGGAACAGCAGATAAAAGCCGGCAAAAGCGAAGCTGAAATCAGAGAAAGCTGGCAGCCGCAACTGCAGGAGTTTAAAGCCATCAGAAAAAAATATTTGTTATACGAGGATTTTGAGTAAGACTATGCGGATTGTGTTTATGGGTACACCGGAGTTTGCCGTGCCCTCGCTTGCTCAACTTCTGCAGGCAGGTTATGACATCAGGGCGGTGGTCACAGCACCGGATAAGCCGGCAGGCAGGGGGCTTAGAGTGTCTGAATCTGCGGTAAAAAAATTTTCCCTTCAACATCAGCTGCGCGTTATTCAGCCTCTCCGATTGCGTGATGAGCAGTTTCTTAAAGAGCTGACGTCTCTTCAACCAGACCTACAGGTTGTTGTGGCATTTCGCATGCTCCCCGAGCCGGTGTGGAGTTTTCCTCCGCTGGGCACCATCAACCTGCATGCTTCGCTGCTTCCCGATTACAGGGGCGCAGCTCCTATCAACTGGGCAATCATAAACGGTGAAAAAGAAACCGGATTAACTACCTTTTTTATCGAAAAAGAGATTGACACCGGCCGCATTATTTTTCAGCAAAGAATGTCTATTGGAGAGGAGGAAACCGCAGGCGAACTGCATGACAGGATGAAAATTGCGGGAGCCGGGCTGGTACTCAAAACTGTGCAGGCTATTGAACGGGGAGAGGCTCCGGCTGTGCCGCAGGATCCCGCTCTGGCTATCCACCAGGCTCCTAAGCTTACCCGTGAAATGTGTCGCATAGAATGGACCAGGTCGGCAAACACAGTATTTAATCATATCAGAGGTCTTTCACCGTATCCGGGCGCCTGGACCTTATTGGACGGGAAGATTTTTAAAATTCTCAGAGCACAAAAACAGCATGTGGCGCACGCTCATCCTCCGGGCTTGTTTTTATTTCAGGACCACGAACTACGGGTAGCCGTGCCCGATGGGTATATTCTTCCTCTGGAAGTGCAACTGGAAGGGAAAAAGCGCTTGCCCGTGGGCGAATTTCTCAAAGGCTATATCAGGCAGTAAATAAATGTTTTCACCTTAAGAATCTTCAGGCGGATCTGACATGCAGTAGTTGCAAAAAAAACAATTTAAATCTTAATATATAAGACCAGCCTAAAACACGGTGAAATATAGCTTTGCTGTAAAAAGTGCATGTGTCTTACCGTTAAGAAGCAGGCTGGAATGGCTGAGACAGGATTGAGGATTTATATTGTCTCCGGTGTTACAGATTCACAGGATTCTGCAAAGGATAGAAGAACTCTGTTATAGGGAGTATCTTCACGTTTAAGTGGACCGTAGCGACTTACAGCTTATCCATAGTTACGGACTGCAGGTTCTGCATTGCTGTGCGTAAAGTCCCAGGCTACATCGGTTAAAAATGTTATTGGGCGGCCTTTCTCCGGCATGGAACAGCTGATACAAGGCGAAGGATTGAAAGCGGAGTTTACTGTTCTTTCATCGCTGGAGGCGACAGGAGAGTATTTTTCAAGCTACGGCCGGCAAAAATCAGATTGATGCAGGTTATTTTATCATCACTCCGCGCTTATTTAGTATGGGTATGTTGACACAATTATTTTCCACAATGCTTTCCGGAACAAAAACATATTTTTTATCATACAGAAACCCATCCTGCCAAAAGCTAACCCAAAACTGATTGGAGAGCCCAGTCAGATTTTCGGGTAAAAGCTCCAGTTTGACAAAGTCACGCCCTTCAATGCGGTCAAAAAACTGCCGCAGTGAGGAAGTTTCCACCCGCTTACCCTGATGCACACCATATCCTTTGGAGCTGACAAGAACGCCTTGTATGGCCTTATCTTTCATATTGATAAGGTAAACAAACCAGGAGTTGGCTTGTTCTCCGCTTCCTTTTGCTACGGCAACGGCAATGCCTTCCACTTTTTTAAACTCAATGTCTTTAATCATCGGTTCAGAGCATTTTGGTCTTCAGCCTGCTGTTAAATAGTAAAAAATGTTGAACAGATAAGCCAACATTTATTGATTTCATTGTATTAAACGTGCGGCATGCAAATTAGTTTTCAATTTCACCTGAAAAAGCGCTTCAAAATGACGCATCAGAGACTTTTCAACCTGTGAGATATCTACAGGTACACCAAGTTCCTGCTGCATGGAGGTAACCTGTTTGTTGGGAATACCACAGGGCACTATGAAGCCAAAGGGCTGCAGATCGGTGTTGACATTGAGAGCAAAGCCGTGCATGGTGACCCAGCGGCTTGTGCGGATACCCATAGCGCAAATTTTCCGGGCTTTCACGGGGTTAGAGGCGTCCAACCAGACTCCTGTGGCTTTAGGCATTCGTTCACCATGCAGACCGAAATCAGCAAGCGTTAGAATAATCATTTCTTCCAGCAGCCGGAGATAGCGGTGGATGTCGGTAAAAAACTGATCTAAATCCAAAATCGGATAGCCCACTATCTGACCTGGCCCGTGATAGGTTATATCTCCGCCCCGGTTCACTCTGAAAAACTCAATGCCTCGTTGTTTCAGCCACTCTTCGTTCATCAGCAAGTGATGCATTTTGCCGCTTTTCCCGATAGTGATAACGGGGGGATGTTCACAAAAAAGCAGATAATTGGGTATGTGAGCATGCTTTTCAGGGGGGCGGTTTTGGTTAAAAAGTTTTTGTGCAACAGTGCGGTTAAATAGCGTATGCTGATAATTCCATGCGTCCTGGTAAGGGATAAGCCCAAGATGGATAAACTCCACTTCCTGCATCAGGCTATGGGTTGTTTGGAAAGGGAACCTTTCAGAAAATCAATCACCTGCACCTCCACAGCATCCATATTGCGGATTTCAGCCAGATAGTAGCTTACCCAGTCAGTAAGGTGTATCAGATACAGTGCCCGTTCGATGTTTGAATTTCCTTTGGAATATATATCAAGGATGGTATCGCAATACTTGCTGATAATTTCCTTGCTGATTTCTATGCGTTGCTGATTGCGTGGATAGTCATTGTTGTTGCGCAGAAATATCACGCCCAGCTCAGGTCTTTTTTCTCTCCAGCCAACCAGCTCGTTATGATTCATTTCGGGTATAACGTGGTGCCAGGCAAGCATTTTGGAGTTTTCATTGAGCTGTTGCCGAAATCTCACCGCTACGGAGGCCATCGGTGTAGTGGTGTAGATAACAGGTATTTTGCCTTTAAGCTGAGCGGCTATCTTTTTTGCTTCTTCCTGGATTTGTTGTTCTGCATTATCCAGCAGTTCAACAGCCGCCAGGAGGTCGGCTTCAAAAGTATCCGGAATAAGCATCAGGTAATGCAGCACATAGAGCTGTTGTACCAACGAATAACCCAGGCAGGCACGAGGTGGGTTTCCTCCAGGAACCGCAATGAAGTCTACTTTGTGCTGGGCAGCCAGCTCCAGCAGTTTACCGCCCGAGCTGATACAAACAACTTTGGCTTTTCGGGCCATAGCCTGATGAAAGGCTTTCAGCGTTTCTTCTGTATTGCCCGAATAAGAAGAAGCGATAACCAGAGAGTTCTTGTTTACAAAGGCAGGAAGAAAATAGTCTTTGTTGACAATAAAAGGCACACGCAACTCGTCTCCGGCAAATTCGGCAGCCAGATCGCCACCAATGCCCGACCCCCCAAGACCGGTCACCACCACCTGAGTGATCGGAAAATTGTGGGGTTTCACTTTTGCCTTGCGGGCAATATCTATGGCTTCCCTGATCTGCGCACTGAATTCTTTGATAAGCTGATCCATCATATAGTCTGATTTTTTTACAAATATAGCCTCGGCAGAGCAAGGTGTGCGGGATAATCGTTTTGGAATGGTTGTTTCACATCTGTGGATAAATTTCACTGTGCAAGGCAGGTGCATCCACGATATTTGATTATAAACCATATAGCTATGCCTAAAGTGCTATCCTTTATTAATCGCAAAGGAGGAACGGGAAAGACCACCAACGCCATTAATGTGGCTACTGCCCTTTCTGAAATGGGCAATGCAGTGGCAGTGATAGAAACAGATGTGAACTACTCATTGAGTGAAGTGCGCAGGCGGGAAATGGAAAAAGGCGTACCCGATGACAGGCAAATCCCTGCATTATTTCAAACCGAAGAAGTGGGTGTCGTAAAGCACATTAAAAATTTTCAAAAAGAAGGTGCCTATGATTTTATCATCGTGGACAGCGCTGCCAATACCAGTGTTTATGGAATTAACAGGATAAGTGTACATAGCGACCTGGTCATTGTGCCTACCAGCTTATCCATGAATGACATTATGGTAGCCGAGCGCACGGTGAAAGATATTCTGCCGGCAAAAGAAGAAAATCCTGCTCTGAAGATGGTGCTCCTTCCCAACCGTATTCATGTGCTGTCCGCTTATGAAACCGTGGAAAGTGCCCTCAGGAATTTGAATATACCTGTTTTGAAGACCTACATACCCAATCTGAAGCTCTATACTTTTCTGAGTACGATATATCCAGCCGAAGGCTATCGGGAGGTAGCCAATGCGCTCCTCAAGGTGCTTATCAGCGAAGCGGAGACTGTTGCTTAATAGCAGGATGCGCGATGGACTGCAAGGAAAGCAAGTTGCGCATTGCTGATTCAGGTGCAGGTGTTGCGGTCAGCGCATTGCTGAATCTGCCTTCGGTTGTGCGCGGTTCCCTGGTAATGGCGCACGGTGCAGGGGCCGGAATGCAGCATCCCTTCATGGTGGAAACGGCTGAAGCCCTTTGCAGCAATGAGATTTCTGTGCTCCGCTATAATTTTCCTTATATGGAAAAGGGGAGAAAAGGTGTTGATTCTCCTGTGATGGCTGTAAAAACGGTTGCTGTTGCATTGCAGACTGCCGTTCGCAGAGGGTTGTCACAGCCTTTGTGTGCAGGAGGAAAATCTTATGGTGGCCGGATGACGTCCCTTGCCGTCTCCAAAGGCTTGCTGCCTGAAGTAGCCGGCTTGTGTTTTTTCGGATTTCCTCTACACGCTGTCGGCAAGCCCTCTGCCGACAGGGCAGCGCATCTTTCCGGTATTCATATACCGATGCTTTTCATTCAGGGCAGCAGGGATAACCTGGCTGACGTAAATCTGATGCGGGCATTGGTAAAGAAATTGGGTAAAATAGCCACCCTGCATGTTGTAGAGGGGGCCGACCATTCCTTCCGGGTAGCTGGTAGTCCGCAGGCTCAGGCAGCGGTTGTATCTGAAATCTGTGAGGTTGCTGCGAGCTGGATAAAGAAGCTGGGGTAGCTGAATTTCAGCAAACATCAGGAGCCGTTTCCCGTATAATGATGGAAAAAACCTGATGCTTCTTCGTTCCCTTTGCCTGATAGTGCTGGCTGTATGCTCTTCAGTTGTAGCCTTCTGCTGTTCTCTGGAATCTTTGGTATTTGATATTCCTGCGGATCAACGCAAAATCATGCCTGACGAGGGATGGCTAATCTTTAGCATACGGGTGACAAACTATGATAGCCTGCCTGAGAAAATCAGCCTTAAAGCGATATGTCTGGAAACCGGTAATGAGCTTGCCCGTTATCCTCTGGGTAATAATTTTACCTTTGCACCCGGTGTAGCGCATACCTTTACCGTATTCATGAACGCAGAGTGTGGATGGAATGACACACCTGTTCCCGGCTACTATACACGCACTATCCGCTTCATTTTCAAGGAGCGGAAATCAGGTAAGGAATTAATTTTTGACCAACCTTATCTGATTGAAATTCCTCCGGAAAAACACACTGGCAATAGCGGAATTGTTTTTGACTTTTGACCTCAAGCTATAATGCGCCCCTGAGATCTATACTATTGGTTGGTTATCTTAAACTTCTCACTACAATTTAGCTTTCATTCTGTTTTATACCCTTTTCAAAACAAACGCGACAGCGGGGTTCATAAATATCCATTTCACCCAGCACCACGCGTTCAGGGGAAGCCACCTTTCTGAAGGAGCGAGAAGCAATGTTGCCGCACACCATACAAATGGCGTGGAGTTTGGTAATATACTCAGCCCGTGCCAGGAGCTGAGCCATCGGACCGAAAGGTTGTCCCCGGAAATCAAGATCCAGTCCGGCTACGATCACCCGTATGCCATGCAAGGCAAGCTGTTCACATACATCCGGCAGGGCATCATCAAAAAACTGAGCTTCATCAATAGCGATGACTTCCGCTCCTTCAGTCTGTTCAGCTATTTGCGAAGAATGATTGACAGCGATGGCGCGTAGTGCATTCCGGTCATGTGAGGTGATATTGGTTTCATGATATCGTGTGTCAACGGCCGGTTTAAATATTTTAACTGTTTTATTAGCGATCATTGCTCTACGCAACCGTCTCAGCAGTTCTTCGGTTTTCCCCGAAAACATGGAGCCACAGATAATTTCAATCCAACCTCTTTTTTGTGCTCCGATATGCGGTTCAATAAACATGTATCGTTATCAATGGAAATGAAAGGTATGCTAAATTTGATTTCAAATATAAAAAGGATGGATAGAACTGTCATTCACCAGGAAATCCGTATTCTGATTGATAAAATTGCGTTCTTGAATGAAAGGCTGTCCGAAGAAAAATATCTGCATCCGGTAGAAGCCGACCTGCTGGATAGCTACGTCAGAGAATTGCAGACGCTTATAGATAAGATAAAAGCCCACCGGTCAGTGCGGGAAGATGAAGAGTCTGTTGCATCCACAGCAAAACATGAAACGGAAATGCCTACTTCTTCATCAGCGGGCAGGGGAGAAAACGAAGAGATAAAGATGCATCAGCATATTCTGGATCATATCCCCGACATTCAGCAGGTGGATGAACTTACTCAGGATAGTGAAGATGCGGATACTGCCGGCAAGGCTGAGCAGCCGCATACATTATCAGCGAAATCGTTTCAACAAGGTGCTGGAAAAAAGGAAGAAAAGGAAGCTGCAAAAAAAAGTGTATCGCTCAACGAGCGTTTCAGGAAAGACACCACAGATCTGGCTTCCAGATTGAGTACAGCCAGGAAAAAAAATCTGAAAAATTTATTTGATGTCAATCAACGCTACAGCTTTATCACTGGTTTATTTGGGGGCAGTACCGAGCAGTTTAACAAAGCGTTACATGAGCTGGCTAAGTGCGCATCGCGGGAGGAAGCTGAGGCCTATATCCGGAAAGCAGAGCTGGAATTTGCCTGGAACGAGAAGAATGAACTTGCCGCCCGCTTTAAAAATGAAGTGCTCCAGGCAATATCCTGAATAGGCAAGCAGGTAAGTACATTTATTATCCCGTACTCTCGTTTGGATGAAATCGGCAGAAAAAGCTATACAGTTTTTTTATACAATATGGGTTGTGCTCACATACATACCATTTATGGTATTTGCTGTAGTTGTGATTATTATAGCTCATAATCTGTTTAATGAAATAAAAGCGCATTGTATTGTTCTTCGTTATTGTCGCTGGTGGGCTGCAGTGTGGGCTTTTTTGTGTGGCATTAGGATAAAGGTGAAATATAATCCATCAATTAAAGAAGATCAGTCGTATGTCTTTGTGAGCAACCATTGCTCCAACCTGGATGCAATGGTGTGGGCTTATGCAGCACGGAACAGTTCAAAGGGTTTGGCGAAAAAGGAACTCTTGCTTGTACCTTTTCTTGGGTATATTTTCAGCAAGGTATGCGTCATTGTAGATCGTGGGGATAAAGAAAGCCGTAGAAAAAGTATGGAGTTGCTGAAGGCTGAGATGAAAAAGGGCATTTCCCTGCTCATTTTTCCAGAAGGCACGCGTAACAAAAGCAATCAGCCCTTGCAGTCTTTTCATTCAGGCGCATTTCGCATTGCTGTGGAGTTGCACAAACCTATTGTGCCGGTTGTTATCTGTAACTCGGGTCATCTGATACCACCGGGAAGAGCTCTCTTTCGTCCGGGAACGGTAAAATGCATATTTCTTGAACCGATTTCCGTGGAGGGCAAAACAGAAACCGATATTGAAGACTTAAAAAGTGAAGCTTACAGACGTATGGAAGCAGTGCTATTGCAGGAGGACGTGCGTTTTGCTTCCTCGGCTTAAAGCCATTTGATGAGGTTAAAATCTGTCTTTTTTTTGAGCAGCGGATGTTTAGGGTATATTCTGAAACCATATTCAAACACGCCCGACTGAGTTACGGGAAATCGTGTGGCATAGGTTGCCCTGCTGCGATTTTTTTGGGTAACGGTCATTTCCTGTTTAAAAATAATTTCCCTGGGTTTTCCGTGATTTTTGCTTTGAATAAACAAAACCTCCATGCCGATTTCTTCCGGACTCAGGTTGCCCAGATTTAATGTGATTTGTGCGTAGTATTCTTCTCCAAGTGTTAGTGCTTTATTGGCTGAATCATGAATGTCCATGTCCATGATTTTAATGTATGGCCAGTTGGCAAGTATTTTATTTTTCCATGCACAGAGTTCCTTCACCGCGCTGAAATCATTTTGTTTGATTTCCCGGAAATATTCATACATGGGTTCATAGAAGGTATTGATATATTCATCTAGCATTCTGCGCGTAGTAAAGTAGGGAGCAATATCGGTCAGGTTCAATTTGATGCTTTCAATCCAGCGTTCGGGTATTCCGTGCGCATTCCTGTCAAAAAAAGTGGGTATAACATCTTTTTCAAGAATAGAATAGAGTGTTTCACTGTCCAGTTCATCCTGATAGTCTTTCCGATTATAGGTGTTTTCAAGCGGCAAAGCCCATCCTGCACCTGGCTTATAGCCTTCAGCCCACCAACCATCCATGACGCTGAGGTTTAAGACTCCGTTAAGAGAAGCCTTCATGCCACTGGTACCCGAAGCTTCCATAAGCCGCTCAGGATTATTCAGCCAGAGGTCAACACCCTGAACCAAGAGGGTTGCAAGCTCCATGTCGTAGTTCTGCAGGAAAATGATTTTCCCTTTAAAATCGGGCATCTGAGAGACTTCAATTATGCGTTTGATTAAGTCTTGGCCGGCTTTGTCTTTCGGGTGGGCCTTGCCTGCAAAAAGAAATTGCACAGGCAGCTGTGGCAGATTGACCAGATGCCGTAAGCGCTCAAGGTTGTGAAACAGCAAATGGGCGCGCTTATATGTGGCAAACCTGCGGGCAAAACCTATTATAAGAGTTTCTTCATTAAAGGCATGCAGAATGTCAAGAATACCTTTGGGGTTTTCATGCCGTTGGCTCATCTCGGAGCGGAGCTTATCGGTGAGCGCTTTAAGCAGTCTGGACTTCAAAAGCTTCCGGATATTCCAGATACGTTTAGCCTCTGCATGCTGCAGCTTTTTCCACTGCTGCGGGTCAGGCGGAGGCAGTTGATAGGCATCAGTGCCAAACACTTCCCTATGCAGTGCCTGCCAGGCTTTATCTGTCCATGTGGAATAATGGACGCCATTGGTTATATGACCGATGGGCAATTCGCTGGTGATAAATCCGGGATACAGCGGCTGAAACATTTCTCTTGATACCTGTCCATGTAATCTGCTTACGCCATTTATTTCACCACACAGCCGTGCAGCGAGGTAGCTCATGGAAAATTTCTCTGCGGCATTGGTTTCATCTATTCTTCCCAATCCGATAAATCGCTCCCAAGGGATATTAAATACATTAGGATATTCTGACAGATAAGCACGTATGAGGTCTTCACTGAAGGCATCATGACCGGCAGGAACCGGAGTGTGTGTGGTGAAGAGGCTGGTAGAGCGCACAATTTCAAGCGCCTCATCAAAGCTGATGTTTTCTTCCAGCACAAGATTTTTGATGCGCTCCAATCCTACGAACGCTGCATGTCCTTCATTGCAATGATAGATATCAGCTTTTATTCCCATAGAACGCAACAGGCGTTCACCTCCGATTCCAAGCAATATTTCCTGTTTAAGGCGATATTCAATATCTCCGCCATAAAGCTGATGGGTAATGGTGCGGTCATCGGGCTGATTATCTTCTATATCGGTATCCAGGAGATACAACGGCACGCGTCCCACCTGAATCTGCCATATTTTGGCATATACCTTTCTCCCCGGCAGGGATACGCTTATTTTTTTCCAGTTGCCCTCTTCGTCTCTTACTGGCAGTACCGGAAGGAATGAAAATTTTTGCGATTTGTAAACGGCAAGTTGCTCGCCATGCGGTGAGAGCTCCTGTTTAAAGTAACCATAGCGATACAGCAGCCCAACTCCTACCATATCAAGGCCCGTGTCGCTAGCTTCTTTGAGGAAATCTCCGGCAAGGATGCCCAGACCGCCTGAATAAAGCCGGATGATGGCATTCAGTCCATACTCCATACAGAAGTAAGCCACTCTGGGCTGTCTGGTTTTGGGTTGATCCATGTAGGAGCGGAATGCGCTATATACGGCATGCAGTTTTTCCTGAAAGGCTGCATTTTTTTCCAGCCGTTTCAGTTTTGCATAAGGAAGCACATCCAGCAGGGCTACAGGGTTTTTGTGATACTCTTCCCATAGCTGCGGGTCGATCATTTCAAAGAGTTCTGCTGCTTCCTGATTCCATGACCACCAAAGGTTTTTTGACAGTTCAACCAGGGGGGAGAGGCTTTCAGGTATCTCTGTTTTCACAAGAATTTTTCTCCATTTAGGCTGATTGTTTTTTATGTGCCGCAAATGGCGTTCGTCACCTATAGGCGTTATTTCATGTTTTTCTTTAAAGAGATACTCTCTGCCAAGGCTTTTCTGCAAAGCAATGTCAAAAGCTTTCTTGTAATAAGTAATGAGATTGTTCCACTGCACTTTTTTGGACAGTTCGTGAGCATGGAATCGTTCTTCAGCTACTTCACCCGGGCTCTTGCGGGAGAAATCACGAATGATTGTGGCTATTTGCTCTGAGGTTTGCTCATCATTGTAATCATGCCGTTCAACAATATAGATGCCCTTGTATGCGTTGCTGAAATGGGTTTTTATCCATTTTCCGAAGCCCGTAAGCTGAGTGGTAATGGTTGGTATGCGGAAAGCCAGGCTTTCCAGCGGTGTATATCCCCACGGCTCATAATAGGAGGGAAAAGCAGAAATATCAAAGCCGATAAAGAGGTCATAGTAGTGCAGATTAAAAATGCCGTCATCGCCATTCAGATAGGTGGGCGCGAAAATCACCTTTACCGGGTCTTGTCGGTTGTTTGTCAGTTTGCAGGCATAAATTTTTTTCATGATAGGGTCGGAGTCTGCTCCCTGGAGGTGGTGTGTAAGCAATTCAGGTGTGAAAGTGTTTAGCGCTGAAAGATTTTGCATTCGGTCCAGCACTTCCTTTCTGGGGCCGGTGTGGTGTGCGGGCACCATGATAAAAGCTACAGTCTTTTGATGCAGGGCATTGGACTGCTTTAATCTTGCCAGTGCATCCAGAAATACATCAATCCCTTTGTTGCGGAATTCATAACGGCCGCTTTTGGCGATGAGCAGGGTGTTTTCAGGCAAATCATCACCGGTTAAGGCCTTGGCTACCTGCAGCAGTTTTTCCCGTGCCTGTTTTCGCTTTTCTTCAAATAGGTTTTCATCGGGGACAATTCTTATGTCAAACCCGTTTGGTGTAATGAGGTCTGGTTCTTCTTCCAGAAACTGTTTACATTCCTGAGCAGTTATTTCGCTCACTGTAGTAAAACAGTCAGCATACTGGGCTGTGCGCTTTTCCAGGGATTGTTTGGCAACCACATTGAATTGCCGCGCCATCTGGTCGGCATTATACTGGCTGAGTTTATCATAAAGAGGCAGGCCATTGCCCGCTATAGAGCGGCCCAGGACCGTAGCATGGGTGGTGAATACAGTGCCTATCTGAGGAGCAAATTCGTGCAGATAAAGGGCTCCGGCCCCGGTCATCCATTCATGAAAGTGGGCTACAATTTTGTCATTGTAGGACAGATGAAATCGGTAAAAGCTTTCTATGACCTTACCAGCGCAATAACCAAAGAGGGCGGGTTCAATATAATCCCACTGGCCGGTGAGGGAATCTACATGATATTGCATCCACAGGTGTGTAAAGATTTCGTCCTTTTTGGTATAGAGCGGTGTAAAATCAACCAGAATGGCTATTGCATTGGATGCGTTTTTCCAACGGCCTGTTTTGATACGCAAACCTTCCTGCTGGGCTTGTTCTTTCCACGATGCAAACAAGTCATAGTCTTCAACAAAATCAGCGTTTTCATTTCCTTTCCACACATCTGGGCCGATGGTGATGTAGTTTTCTCCCAGTTCTTCTACCAGGGTAGCCGATTTGGTGGCGATAACTGTGTAGATGCCACCTACTTTATTGCATACCTCCCAGCTTACTTCAAACAAGTAGTCGGGGCTAAGCAGTTTTTCTTCGCTCATGTTTTTTTGATTTGTTCTGCAGATGCTGAACGATTTTTTATTGTTTTCCTGGCTCTTGGTTTTGCGTGAGCCGTGTCCTTGTTTTTGCGCCCTGAAGCTTCCTGCACACGAAGGGTAAAATCACTGATGACATTCATATAGTTAATGAATGCTTCGTAGGGTGAGCCGTAAGGGTTGAAATATTTATGCACGTCACCGTCAGAGAAAAATTTGGTGCACATGTAGTAAAAGTGATCACTGGTTTGCAGATATTCCCAGTCGCGCTGGATATCGGGGTCATCACAGGAAGTCGCCAGCGATTCAAGCTGGTATAGCGATTCAAAAGCATCATCCTGCAGGTCGTTGCCCAGCCAGGCACTCAGGTCGCGTTCCTCATCTGCCCATGAGATAGGATAGGGCACGTGAATAGGGCCCACAGGGCTTAGTAGTTCGGCAGCCTCACCCGGAGTAATAAAACCGTAATTGGTGGAGGAGAATATTTTTTTGGGGAGGTGACGTATAAAATCAAAGATACCGGTTTCGGCCCATTGATGTTCACCAAAGGTTTCGTAATCCATAAATAAATTGACCAGCTCTTCTTCGGCAGGCAGGTTATTGAGCCAGGCGGCAAATTTATCTGCGGTAAGGGGCCATTCTGACCACGACCGGTTAGAGAAGCGGAAGGCAATATCATCGCTGAGGCGAAAGTTTTTCAGCAGCAACTTGAGTTTGGGGTTGCGTGCGTTGCAGTACACATAGTTGGGGCTACGCCATCCCAGAATGTGCCGTGCGCCTTCGGTAAGCTGAGCCTTAAAACCCATTCCGGCAACCGTTTCCCCGATGGCATCCGAATAGATCAGCTCGGTGTTCCGGAAAACACGGGGTTTCTGGCCAAACAGCCGGTAGATCATTGCGGCATGTTTTTCACATTGCCGGATAAATTCCTTTTTGCTCTTCAATGAGGATAATGAGTGGGCATAGGTTTCACACAAAAATTCCACACAGCCGGTATCGGCCAGTTGCTGAAAGCTTTCCAGTACGTGGGGAGCATATTTTTTAAACTGATCCAGTGCGGTTCCGCTTATGGAAAATGCAATTTTAAACTGTTTGCCATACTCCCTGATAAGCTCAAGTAACACACGATTGGTGGGTAGGTAGCATTTTTGCGCTACTTTCTGCAAGATAGATCGGTTGGCTACTTCGTCATAATAGTGATGGTTGACGCCTATGTCAAAAAAGCGGTAGGTTCTTAAGCGGAATGGCTGGTGCACCTGAAAATAAAAGCAGATATAGCGCATGGTGTTTTTTTTCTGACGTGTTGTTGTTTAATAAACCATTGTTTCTGAAGTCTGATGAATAAGCGTTTGGTAAATGGCTTTCACCTTGGCTGCTGCGTCATCCCATTTTAGTTTTTCCACTTCTTCTTTACCATATTTCTCAAACATTTTATTGATGCCTTTATAATGCAGCAATCCGTAAATGCTGTCGGCTATGGCGTCAATGTCCCAGAAATTCACTTTAATGGCGTGTTTGAGTATTTCGGCAACCCCTGATTGTCTGGAAATAATTACCGGCACACTGGAGCGCATGGCTTCAAGGGGAGAAATGCCAAAAGGTTCAGAAACCGAGGGCATTACATAAACATCACTCATGGCAAAGATACGGTCCACCTCGTCCCCTTTAAGAAATCCGGTAAAATGAAAGCGGGAGGAGATGCGTAACTGGGCTACTCTTTTGATGATTTTTTCCAGCATGTCTCCGGTTCCGGCCATGGCAAACCTTACGTTTTTATCCTTCTGCAAAACGCGGTAAGCTGCTTCAACGAAATAGTCGGGCCCTTTCTGAAAGGTGATGCGGCCCAAAAAAGTTACCAGCTTTTCGGGGAAAGGCTTTGCATAATTACCTGCAATGGTATATGCCGGCATTACGGCATTGTGCACGGTTACTACTTTTTCCGGAGCAATACCGTAGCGGCTGATGATGATGTTGCGTGTGAAGTTACTGACGGCAATAATTTTATCGGCTGCCTGCATGCCGGCACGCTCCAGATCATACACCTGCTGATTAATATTTTCTCCGGAGCGGTCAAATTCGGTAGCATGCACATGCGCTATGAATGGTTTGCCGCTTACTCCCCGGGCGGCCATGCCGGCAGGATAGGTGAGCCAGTCGTGGGCATGAATGACGTCAAATTCAAGTATGGAAGCCAGTCGGGCAGCTATCAGTGCGTAGCGGGCTACTTCATTAAACAGGTCACTGCCATATTCTCCGCTGAAGGTGAAAGTGGTGGAGAAAATGTCGCGGTGGATGTCCGTTTTTTCTTGCAGGGCTGTTTCGGTAAGGCGCCTATATTCCAGAGCGCTCAGATAAGGACGCAGCAGGGAGTGGATACTAATCATGGTAAATTTCTTCCACACCTCGCGGTGGCTTTCCCTGACAACATCCAATGGGATATTGCTGGCATTCAGCAGTTGAATGCCGCTTGCCGGTTCGTCACCAAAAACACGGGGCACAACGAACAATACTTCCACGCCATTGTTCAGCAAGCCGAGCGACAGACCGTAGCAGGCCGTGCCAAGTCCGCCAGAGATGTGGGGCGGAAATTCCCAACCAAACATCAGCACTTTCATAAACTATTTCTCCACCAATACTTTTTGCTTCAAAAAACCATCGGCCCGGCTATAACGTTCCAGCAGGTAGTGTATCCGAAGCAGTTCAGCAACGCTCCATGCCTGGGAGATTGCGCCATTGGGATAGTGGGGAGGGTCACCATCAAAGATTTCTGAGATTGTAGAAATTCCGTGACGGGTCATCTCCGGTGCGAATCCTTCATACAACTGGCGTATGAATGCCACACCTTCATTACCGTAAACTTTCAGGTATGCTTCCGCAAAGTGTCCCAGTAGCCAGGGCCATACGGTGCCCTGATGATAGGCCAGATCGCGGGTGCGCTGGTCACCACCATAGGAGCCTTTGTAGCTTGGGTTTTTAGGTGAAAGGGTGCGCAGGCCACGTGGGGTGAGCAGCTCACTTTGTACTTTGGCCACCACGGCAGTTTTGATGGAGTCATGAATGGGCGAGAAGGGCAGGGAGACGGCAAAAATCTGATTAGGCCTTACTGACCAGTCCTTTTCATCACCGTTTACCACATCTGCAAGATATCCTTTCTCCTCATCCCAGAAGGTAAGCAGAAAAGATGTTTCAATCATACTGGGCAGGTGGCCCCATTGATGGATAAATTTATCATCATCGGCCAGTTCAGCCAGCTTGAGTGCAAAACAAACGGCATTATACCAGAGGGCATTAATTTCCACAGGCATGCCGGTGCGCGGGGTTACGGGCTTTCCTTCCACAACGGCATCCATCCAGGTAAGGGCTATGCCCGGATAGCCCGCACTTATCAGTCCGTTGTCTTGCATTTTAATGTTGTAGTCGGTTCCATCGCGATAGGCCTCCAGTATGGCACGCATTTTTGTTTTGTAGGCAGCCCACACCTTCACAGCGCTGTTGGTGAAAATGGCGTAATGCTGCAGAGTCCAGAAAAACCAGAGGGGAGCATCCACACTGTTGTAAGCATGCCCCATATTGGGGAAGAGGCCGTTTTTAAGCTGTGCAACCATGGTGTCCAGGGCGGCTTTGCAAAGGCGGGGTTTGCCCGTAACCAGGGTAAGCCCGGGGAGGGAGATAAAAGTATCACGGCCCCAACGGCCAAACCAATGGTAGCCGGCAATCACCTCCGTTTTTTTGTCGCGGATGACGAGAAATTGTTTTGCGGAGTTGAGCAGGCAGTTTTCAAAAGAATTGCGCGGTACACGCAGCTTCACTTCTTTTGTAAAGCGGCTTTTGAGCGAACGGGGCTGCATTTCCTCCAGGCTGGCGCTGATAATGACGGATTCACCCTTTTTCATCTGCATTTCAAAAAAGCCCGGGGTAAAGAGGTCTTCGCGGTAGTCATAGCCGCGTTCCTGCTCGCGCACGTATTCAAAGTTGTAGTACCAGTCAGGATTGGAGATATATTCAGCCTGCCGTGACGTTTGCAAATAGAGGTCAGTATAGCCGGCATAGAGGCGTATTTTGATGCCATTGGGTATTTCCATGTATTTTTTATTGGCGTACACATTGGCATGGCTAAGGTGGTGGTAGTTGCGAAAGGCCAGTAAAGGCATTAGGCGCAGGGTAATGGGAGCATGGGCCTTTTGCAGGGTGTAGCGAATCATTACGCAGTCGGTATCAGAAAGCAGGATGATCTCTTTCTTCAGAATGTTTCCGCCTACGTCAAAAATCCAGAACGGAATAGGATCGGCTGAAAAGTCCAGCAGATATTTATGTCCTTTGGGATGATATAGACCCGGATAGCGGTGAATGGCCAGGTTAAACACTGCTTCATGCTGCAGGATGGTTTCATCAATGGAAGACAAAAGCACATGATTGTCATCATCTATCTGAGGCTGGGGGGCAACCAGAAGCCCGTGATATTTGCGGGTATGGCAGTTGATGATGGTGGAGCTACAGTAGGCTCCACGTTGATTGGTGCGCAGCAGCTCTTTATCCAGCGCATACTGGAGATTGACTAATTGGTTTTTATCAAACTGAATGTAAGCCATAGCGCATTTTCGCTTTTGAAAGAACGGCAGATTTCCGTCTTTTTCCAAAAATGCAAAAATTCCCCGGTTTTCCGAAAGCACAGACGTCAATAGAATTAATAAAGCGTTATCATTTAACCATTCTTATATTCGCTGAAACAGCTGTTAACCATGGATACCATTTTGCAGAATGACTTCTTTTTACATGATTTTTTCACCCGAGAGTACTGGAAGCAGCATTTCAGTACTGTCCTGCAGATTGTTATCATTCTTGCTATCACCTACATAGTCAATAGGGTGGTAGGTTTTCTTTTCAGACGTTTCATCCGGCGGGCTTCCTATTCAAACACCGGTGTAACCAAGCTGCAGTTTTTCAGACATTTTATTACCGCAGCTATCTATATCATGGGCGGGGCGATTGCCATGCATACGATACCGGCTTTGAGAGCTCTGTCTGTTTCCATATTTGCCGGTGCAGGCATCCTTGCGGCCATAGCGGGTTTTGCTTCGCAGCAGGCATTTTCAAATGTGGTAAGCGGAA
This sequence comes from Chitinophagales bacterium, assembly GCA_026003335.1. Classification (NCBI taxonomy): domain Bacteria; kingdom Pseudomonadati; phylum Bacteroidota; class Chitinophagia; order Chitinophagales; species Chitinophagales bacterium. The sequence goes on from BPHB01000003.1 coordinate 116,121, forward strand.
TGTTCATTGTGTTGTTTCAGCCTTACCGTGTCAATGACCGCATCAGGGTGGGGTCGCTTTTTGAGGGTATAGTGGAAGATATTACCTTGCGGCATACCGTCATACGCAATATGCGGAATGAGCGGGTGGTGATACCTAATTCTGTTATCAGTAATGAAACGATCATTAATTCTTCTATACGAGATATGCGGGTGTGTGAGTTTATTGAAATAGGAATAAGCTACGACTCGGATATTGATTTGGCTATGAAAATTATGCAGGAAGAAGCTATGAAGCACCCTTTCAGCATGGATGTCAGAAGTGCTGCAGATATAGAAAAAGGAATACCGGTAGTAGATGTGCGGCTTATCGGATTTGGTGACTCATCAGTTAATCTGCGTGCTTATGTATGGGCAGAAAACTGGTTGAACGGTTTTTACATGCGTACCGATTTGTTTAAGTCAATAAAAGAACGCTTTGACAGGGAAGGCGTAGAAATTCCGTTCCCGTATCGTACGCTGGTGTTTAAAAATAATCCATCACAATAGATTTCTGTGGTGCATGAATAAAAAGCATAAAAACGGAAAAAAGCGCCCCAAAATTCGCAAGACCGGACTTCCTCCCGGTTCGCTGGTGTATATCGGTGAAGAGCGCTCTGACCCCGTCAGGATTACACTCTTTAATTATACGGCTGATAGTTTTATTGAGAAAGAAGTGCAATCTGTTGAAGAATGCCTCCCGTATAGGGATGAAAAATCGGTTACATGGATAAATGTAAACGGGGTGCATGACACGGCTTTGATATCCCGGATAGGTGAGTTGTTTAATCTTCATCCCCTGCTGCTGGAAGATGTGGTCAACACCCATCAGCGTCCGAAGGTAGATGACTATGACGACCACCTGTTTATAGTGATGCGGATGATGACCTATAATGAGGAAAAGAAATCAGTGGAAAATGAGCAGATCAGTTTTGTGCTGGCAAAAAATTTTGTCTTATCCTTTCAGCAACGGGAGGGTGACTTATTCGGAGTTATCCGGGAACGTATCCGGGATAATAAAAGCAAAATCCGAAATTTCGGAAATGACTATCTGGTTTACCGCATGATTGACGTTATCGTGGATCATTATTTCATCATTATTGAAAAGATTGGCGATATAATTGAAGAACTTGAAAAAAAACTGGAAGAAGGGGTTGCACAATCAACCCTTGAGGTGCACCAGCAGATAAGAAATGATTTTTTGATGATCCGAAAGGCAATATATCCGCTGCGCGAGGTGTTAAGTCTTATTTCCAAAGATCCCTCCTCCCTGATTTCCCGGCCTACACAAAAATTCTTCAGGGATGTGTATGATCATACCATTCAGATTATTGAAACCCTTGAGATGTATCGTGAAATGATTAGCGGCATCCGGGACACCTATCATTCTTATATGAATACGGAGATGAACCGCTCTATACAAACACTCACCATCATCTCAGTCATTTTCATTCCTCTTACTTTCATTGCCGGCATCTACGGGATGAACTTTGAGTATATGCCGGAGCTGAAGTGGAAGTGGGGTTATCCTGCTGTGCTGGCAGTGATGGTTTGTGTTTTTCTGGTTATGATTTTCTACTTCAGAAGACGCAGATGGCTATAAGCGGACAATAACCATGTTTGCCGCATGGAAACAGAAATGTATCCATCATCCGGCTGCATTTCTGCATAACCGGGTTACAGCCGCTGGTACTCCCATCTGGGGCTTCCGCTCTGTCCCAGCGCGTTATAAAAATCTATAAAACGCAGCTTAAAATAGGTACCTTCCGCATCGCGGATGACATAGGTGCGATTGTCCAGCACGGTATATGCTCCGGCCTTAAAATCGTAGCGCTTCCAGTCATAACCTATTGTGTTTACAGCATCGGATAGCTCCAGTGAAGAGGCGAAAGTGAAATCAATATCCTGAAACGGGATAGACGTTATCATCCGGGCAACTGTGTTGTAGCGGTTCAGCAGGCAACCGGTAACCAGGTAAGGAGTTACCGGCACCGTATCATAAAAAATGTGTGTGTATTGTGTAAAGCAGAGGTCCCATTCGCTTTTGGGCGGCTCGGCTTTCACTACCTGCCCTTTATTGTCAAAGGAAAGGAACATGAAGTTGTAGGAGGTGTCTTTAAATATTTGTATCACGGTATCTTCGCTGCCATTGATGTGAGCCAGTCTTATCCGGTAATAGCGATCATTCACCTCAAGGAATTTTATTTTACGGAAACCCAAAGACTGGCCTGTTTCCGACAGGCCACGGTCAATGAGATACACATTTTTATGGCCGCGCCAGTCACCGATGGCGGTACTATCCGGATTGCCTGATGCCTCGTCCCATTTTCTGCAACGGAAAAAGCCGGAAGTATCATTTACCTCAGCAAAGCTGGGATTCCCCGTGTTGCAGGCAAACATCAGTTTGGAGGTGTTCAGGATGACATGAAAGCCTTCAGCTGAGGTTTCAAAGCCCAAGTCCCAAACTGTTTTAAGATGCTTGTCTGTAATAGCAGACCTGTCTAAATCATAGTAAACCTGCCAGCGATAGGTAGGCTCCAGATCAACGGAGGCGGTGATGACCTCACCCGGAGAATGAGGCGGCACCGGTAACTCGTCTTTCAGACAGCCACTCAACATGAGAAGAACAGGCAGCAGACAGAGTGGTATATACGTGGAGCGACAGCTCATTTTACAGATAATTTAAAGTCCAATCCCAGGAAGTAAGTTCTTCCCGTGCCGGCCGGCAACGATGTGGCAGCAGAGCTATGCACCGTTAAATCCGTTTGTGTGGAGCGCACATTTTTGACGTCAAATATATTTTTTACTCCGGCAGTCAGGCGGATGCGTTTTTCCCAGAACAGCTTAGCGCATGTGAAGTCAGCTTTGTGATAGGCATCGGTGAAGGTCTGGTACAATATGCGGTCAGCCCCTGTGTCATTGAGTGCATAGCCCAGTGCTTTGCCAGTGTATTTATAAAATACTGAGGTAGTTAACCCAATCTTTTCAAAGGTATAGCTAAGAGACGCGTTGATTTCAGGCGAAAAGCTGAAGGTCGGCACATCGTGTGTCCGGGATTCTTCATTATAAGTACCCAGGTAGGATGCACCGGCAGAAAGGCTGAGCGCGTGGATACGCCATTCGGTATGATAGCTCAGAACCAAGGTTTTGTATTGCTCAATGTTTTCGTAAGTGTATTCGGTCAGGGTGCGGGGAACCAGAGCAATCTGGTCTCTTACATCATTGAAGGTTAAGCCGCCTTCCATCCGCATCATCAGAGCGGAGAAGATGCCCGTGTAAGTAGTTGAGAAAGTAAAATTATGGGAATATTGTTCGCGTAAGTCAGGGTTGCCGGTGATATGATGATTGGCATCAATAAAATTCAGGTACAGCTCTTTCAGAGTGGGAGCTTTATAGCCATAGGCATAAGACGTTCTGATGATGAGGCTTTGGCCTTCATGCCTGATAGGAATATTCCATTTAAGATGCAGAGAGGGGATAGGCCTATAGACAAAGGCGGTGTTGTAGCCATAGCGTAATCCGGGACGGATGGTCACTTGATTTGCTGGACTGAATTCAGCTGAGACAAAAAAAGCATAGTCGCCTATTTGCTTTTTGCCATCTTCCAGACGCTGCCCCCAGCCGGTTTCAATATTAAAATCATACCCTGTTTCGTAGTTCAGCTTATCCAGGTTTTTACTTTTTCCGAATGTGCCCCGGCTATTGATAAGATCAATACGGGTAGTGTCCTGGTCACCCGGATTTGGGGAAAGCACTTCCTGCAGCGTGGTGAGGTCTTTGTAATAAAGATTTTTAAGGTGGTAGTAATGATTATAGGCGAAGAGCACTTGTACTACTCTATCTTTCTTCAAATCGCTTTGAAAAGACAGGGTATGGTCGGTTCTTCGGGTGGTATATTTTCCGTCTATGGCATTTTCGCCATAAGGTCCGCGCGGTTTACCACGGTCGTGTATCAGCTCCTGAAAGTAAGCTCCGCGGTAATGGAAGTTGTATCTTTTGCGGGAATAAGTATAATGCAGCTCAGCAAAATACTGCTCTTTCGGTTTCCATGTCTTATATCGGCTGCTGTCGGCCGGCTGCGGTTTCATGTCAAGGCTAATCCTATCTCCTGGTGACCAACCGTCAAAGAAGTTTCTGCCTCCGGAGAGTGCCAGGGAGTGGTTTCCTTTGTTAAAACCGATATGTGCATCGGCATTATATCTGCCGGATGTTTCGTAATATCCGCTCACTTCTGTTTCCAGGCGCCCGCTTACTGTCTTTTGGGTGATCAGGTTTACTGTGCCAGCCAGGGCGTTGGTGCCATAATTGACCGATAGGGGGCCCTCAATAATTTCAATGCGCTCCACGTTGTGCAGATTGATCTGGCTCAGGTCAGTAAATCCGTTTTGCCGTCCTACTACCGGAACACCGTCAATAAGTATTTTCACATTATCACCACTTATCCCCTGCAGGTCAAGCCGTGTACCCAGCACCGGATCGTGGCTTAGTCGCATGTTCAGCTCGTAATTCAGTACATCCAGGAGCGTGACTGCTGCCATTTGTGTAATCCGTGTTTTATCAATGACATGTACCTTAGGAGTGCTCTGTTCGGCCCGTTGTGGCTGATACTGTGCAGTAATGATGACTTCATTGAGAAATTGCTTCTGCATCCGCAGGTAGTAGGTATGGTCTTCGCTGAAAGGAATGGTGTCTTTAACTCCGATATATCCTATGCACGAAACAGAAATCACTCCCATCGAAGGCCAATAATGGTCCGGGATGACAGCTATGCCGGCTGAATCTGTGTAAAGCACCAGATTTCGGTTTTCTTTATCGGCATCCAGGGGCTTTATCAGAATATGGGCAAACGGCACGGGTGTTTTATCCGTTGCCGACAGAACGCGTATGGTTTGGGCACAAACCGGATAGCTTGTCATGAACAAAATCCCCAAAAACATCCCATGAAAAACCAGCCTGAACAGAGATTTAGCCAAAGCGTTATTCACAATCATAGCCCATGCAAAATGCGCTGCAAAGGTAGGCGCACGAATGTCATAGGAATGTAAAATCCAGATATAGGCAGTAGCTTTAAGCGGGATAATCAGTCAACCCATTCGGCTATAAAAATGTTTGTGTCGCGGGTGCCTTTGTTGTTGCGGTTGGAGCAGAAGACCAGTTGTTTGCCATCAGGAGAAAACATCGGAAACGAGTCAAACATCGGGTCAAAGGTGATCTGTTCCAGTCTGGTTCCGTCCACATTTATCATATAAAGATTGAAGGGGAAGCCTCTTTCCGATTTGTGGTTTGAGCAGAAAATGATCTTTTCGCCCGAAGGATGAAAATAGGGTGCCCAATTGGCTTTCCCCAAGTGTGTAACCTGTCGCAGTTCAGAGCCATCAGCATTGCAGATAAAAATCTCCAGCTTCGAAGGAGCTACAAGACCTTTGGAAAGAAGACTGCGGTAATTATCCAGTTCTTCTTCCGTTTTGGGACGGGATGCCCGAAACACAATCTTGCTACCATCGGGTGAGAAAAAAGCGCCTCCGTCATATCCGGGTGCATGCGTGATCTGGCGCACATCACTTCCGTCAATATTCATAGTATAGAGCTCCAGGTCACCATTGCGGTTGGAAGTGAAAACAATTTTATCACCCCGCGGAGAAACCGTTGCCTCCGCGTCATAATAAGCATTGTCAGTAAGCTGGCGTACGATGTTGCCTTTCAGGTCGGCAATGAAAATCTCAAAGCTGTTGAAAACCGGCCATACGTACTGATTTACCTCTTTCATGAAGGGATTTTCCGGACAAGAATCACCGGAAAGATGAGTGGATGAATATAAGATGAGTGTGTCACCGGGCAGAAAATAAGAACAGGTAGTGCGCCCCTTGCCCGTGCTGATCAGTTGTTTGTGGGATTTTCCGGAAACGGGCATCATGTATATCTGATCGCAGGGTACGCCTGCATCTTTCTGTGTGAACTGAAACGTCAGGTGGTTACCGGAAAAACTAAAATAGGCTTCCGCATTATCTCCGCCATAGGTCAGTTGTCGGATATTGCGCAGGTGAACTTCACCGGGGTAGCGTAGTGAGTCGGCTTGGGTTTCTGAGGAGCCGTCTTCAGTTTGTAGGGAGGTGGTTCCCTTGCTGTGCTTGTTTTTACAGGCAGTAAAGAATACACTAACAGATAGTAAGATAATAAAATATTTCATGCACGGAAAATTTTGCCGAAGTTACAGTGTCAATTTTAAATGTCACAAATGACAGCCTTGAGGATTGTCGTGCAATTGTAAAAAATCCGAAATGCTCTGGTTCAAAACGAAAGATCCACGGCTTTGAAATTGATTTATTTTCGCAGCATGCTAAAAACAAAAAATCCGGCATTTAAAGATTATGTGCAACTTAAGGTAGCCCGCAATGCATTTCTGAAAGCAATAGGTTTTGAGCTCACCGAAATTGAAGTAGGCAGGGTAACAGGGATTTTGCTTTTCCGCAAGATGCATGAGCAACAAAATGGTTTCGTGCATGGAGGAGTCATCTCCACTCTGTGTGACATGGCCTGCGGATATGCAGCTTATACTCTGGTAGCTGAGGGTGAGCAGGTGTTTACTGCAGAGCTAAAAGTGTCTTACTTACGAAAGGGCAGCGGCAACAGGCTTGTGGCAAAAGGGTGGGTACTGAAGGCCGGACATCATTTTCATTTTTGTGAGGCTGAGATTTATGCCGAAAACGAGGAGGGTGTCCGTTTGATTGCCAAAGCTTCCTCCACGATGGCCGTAGTTCGTGGCAAGGTGAATGACAAATACGGAGATTGAATAAAGTTAACGGAGCTTTTATGCAGTTGTTTTATCATCCCCTTCCCGAAAACGAAGCTTTTTTGCTGAATGTAGAGGAATCCCATCATTGCCTGAAGGTGCTACGCAAACGTGTCGGTGATGAGATTTTTGTGGTGGACGGTAAAGGTACGAAGATCACCGCACGCATTACGGGCATTATAGGGCATCAGTGCCGCCTGGAAATGGTGGGTAAGGAAACCGGATATGGCAAGAAAGACTATAGGTTGGAAGTAGGAATAGCGTTGCCTAAAAATGTACATCGGTTGGAGTGGTTTGTAGAAAAAGCAACCGAGCTAGGGGCTGATGCCATTTATCCATTACGTACGGAGCGCACCGAGCGTCAGCGCTGCAACACGGAGCGGTTGCACAAGATTATGATAGCGGCTATGAAACAATCCGGAAGGGCTTACCTGCCGCAGTTGCATGCAGTGACGCCTTTTGACCGGATAACCGAATATGTCCAACCTGATATGCATAATCTGATTGCCGTTTGCGGAAATTACCCTCATCTGAAAACGATTTATCGTCCGCTGGGGAGCGTGCTTATTCTCATAGGGCCTGAGGGTGATTTTTCTGAAGCCGAAAGGGAAAAGGCTGTTGCAGGTGGTTTTGAACCGGTGAGCTTAGGATCTGCCCGTCTGCGTCTGGAAACAGCTGCCCTGGCAGTGTGTAGTTTTGTTCACTTAGTAAACGGTTGATGTAAAAAGGGCAGCCGTATTACGTCAGATGTCATCGTCATCATCCTCATCATCTCTGCGTCCTCTTCGTTTGGGAGGTTCTTCATCCTCTTCTTCTTCAATTTGCTCCAGGTCTTCTGTGGGGAAGGTGTCTTCATCGCCCCCAAAGCTGTCTTCCTGCGGGAAGAGTTCGTCTTCATCTTCCATGTCGGCAACCTTGATGGGCCTTTTCAAATCCACCTTAACCAGATAAATGGCTTCTGTGGTTTCAATAGGGAGGACAAAAAATTTTCTGTTGTCCAAGCCCTTCACTTCTTTCAGGTCATGGTTATAGCCGTAAGGATATTTCGTTCGGATAACTTCCATTACCTCAGGCGGCAGTTTTTCATAGCTTATGATCAGGCGTTTTTTGCCGCCTGGCTGTGACTCCACTTTAAGAGGAGGGGGAGCAGGGGTTGTCTTTGGCTTGGCTTCTTCCTTTGTTTTAGCAGAAGCCTGAGGTGCAGGTTCAGGCTTTTTATAATTTATAGAGGGAATCGTAAGCGACTTTCCCTGCGTTTTCTTGGATTTTGATGAAGAGGCCCTTTTGTTCCCTTTCTGCTTTTCTTCAGAAGCCTTCACCTTGGGAGCAGGTTTGGGTTTGACTTTTGCCTCAGTTTTTCTCTTCTTAGCCACAGTTCATTAATTTAAAGCTTTTTTAGAAAAATAAATCTAATCTTCTGCTACCTTTTAGAAGATATTTCTTTGTGCATTTTGTTTAATGGCATCTATCTAAAATTAATCAGGGGCAAAAATTATCCAAATAATGACAACAGAAAAATATTTTTTGTCGGATATTTTTTGCGCAGTGTGTTAAGTGCTGTATGGTATTGCAGTCAGCTCATGCCTTTACCTAAATAAGCTTTCAACTTTGGGGAAACATTCCGCTGAATAAGCGCGTTGCGGATTTTCCATGCAGCGGCCGGGTCACTTTCCTCCATGATATGTATGTCTTTTCCTTCTTTCACGGCTATTAACCGTCCATCTCTAAAAAGGAGCCTGTTCGTATATACTGCCGGCACTCTTTTATGGGGTAGCACCATGCCGGTAAGGTTCAGCGGATCAGCTGCACTCACGGCAATCAAACTGCCCGTTTTGCCTTCTTTGCGGATTTTTCTCAGCAGGCTAACGGCTTCTGGCAAAGCATATTGCTCTCCGTATACGCCTTCAACAAAACGTCCGCCCCGCACATCACCACGGGCTTCCATCAGGCGGAGCACCCGCACCAGTTCCCACCAGGGGGGTATAAGATATTCTCGTTCTGCCAGTCTGCGAAACACGATGCCGTATCGCTTGAGCAGAATTTTGATAATCGTTTCCAGCTTTTTTCTCTGCCCGGAGGGCGAGGTGTCAGCTGCTTCGCAGTTATAGTCTATCAAACTCCAGCGGCCGGCCTGCTCCATGCTGAATGAAGGTCTGAGTGCACGACCTGAGGCAAATCTTGCAGGCGCGAGCAAGGCACGCAGCCCGGTGTAGCTGTCGGCAGTTACCAGACCGCTGGCAACCAATTCAGCCAGCGCTTTTTCCACCTGTAGAGGCAAGGACTGAGTCTTATTGACCAGGTCATGAAAAAAAGTAGCTCCCTGATTGTTGAGTAATTCGGTTACTCTGCGTGCCAGCGGGCTTAAATCTTGCGGGAAGGGTATTTTTCGTTCCTCAGTCATCTCCTTCCATACGGGTAGATTTTGTCTGCTGATAAAAGTTATAGGAGTTGTTTTTACCGGAGCGGCAGCTTTTGGGGGTACGCTTTCTGAACGCTGAGCTCTGAATCGGCCCCAGAGCAACTTACCTGACAGACACAGGGCATCGAGCCATTGAAAATCATAATTTGCTACTCGTGAGGGTAAAATGTCGCTCTCCCAGGCTGCTGCCTGTGCCTCAAAGCCCTCAAGTTGCGCGATTATTTTCTCCAAGGCAAGGGGGCCCTCCTGCCGGAAAGCAGGGTCCAGGTGGTGCCAGGCAAAAAGAAATTGCATGAACATGCTTATGCTTACCGGCTCAATTTCCTTGCGTAGCTTGCTGAGCGTGTATCGGTGAATACGTGCCAGTAATCTGCGTTCACACCATTCTTCTTCATGCCTGTCGGGCGTGAAATGGCCACGAAAGACAAATCCCTCATTTTCCAGAAGCACAAGCGCAGATTCAATGGTTGTCTGATTCAGGCAGAAAGTGGCAGCCAGATCAGCTGCCGTAGTAGGGCCGACAGCCTCCAGGCGCCCTCTGACTAGCTCCTTCAGCGCTTCTTCAGAGCTGCAGGTTTGGTTGCGCAGCATGTCGGGGGCAGGAATTTCAGGCATCAACTTGCTTTCAGGAAAAACCGCCTGCATCTGTGGAATGCGTTCGGCAGCAAACCAGAGGCGCTGATGTGGCAGATGAAAAGAAGTGGCTCTTTTTTGGTCAATGAGCTGATGAAGGAGATGTTCCCAGCCCTCGTGCACAATTTCGGCATCGGTAAAGCAGCTGAACAACATCAGGGCGTCATGCAGGGCATCGGGGGTGTCGGCCTGGGGCCACGCTTCGGCTTTTACAGTTTGGATAGCTTCCAGGTCCAGTTTGCCGAGGTCTTTGGCTGCAGCAGGGTCGAGCCATCTGCGATTTTGCACGGCACGCGTGCGTCTTTCTTCCAGCGGAGCGTCATCCAGAAAGGCATAAGGACGCGCATTGAGTATTTCCGCAGCAAACGGAGAAGGTTCACGCAGGTCACGGGCAATAAGGGAAATCTCGCGGTTTTTTATTTTCTCCAGTAGTCTCTCCAGGTTTTCAATATCCATTGCTTCATACAGGCAATCGTAGATGGTTTGATTTACCAGCGGATGATCGGGAATTTCTCTTTCGCCCTGAATATTTTCAAAGCAAGCAAGCTGGTCAGGAAAGATGAGGGCAATGAGATCTTCTGCCTGTGAGCGCTGAATTTGCGGGGGCACCTTTTTACCGGCCCTTCTGCGCAGCACCGCCAAGGCACGGGTAGCATTCCATCGCCAGCGTATTTCAAACATAGGAGAGTCAAGCAGAGCCTGCGTAAGGATATGCCGCACGGTCTCGGGAGACAAATAGTCAAAGACTTCAGCCAGCGGGAAGCTATGCGTGGCGCCCAGGGATAGTATGATGGCGTTTTCGGTAGCTGCGGCTTGCAACTCAAAGTTGAATTTTTTGCAGAAGCGCTTTCTTAAGGCCAGCCCCCAGGCGCGATTTATTCGCACTCCGTAATCAGAATGAATAATCAGATGCATATCACCCGCTTCGTCAAAGAAGCGTTCCATCACCAGGGTGTTATGAGTGGGCATTGCCCCCAGTGCAGCCTGGCCGGCTGCAAGATATGAAACCAGTTGTTCGGCCGCCACAGAAGGCAACTGCAACTCCTGCATGAGGAAAGCCACTGCTTCCTGTTTCCATGATGCTTCTGATGTCTCTGTTCCGTGCGCTGCAGGAGTAAGGCTGCTCAGGTCACCGAGCCGGGAGGAAATGGTTTCCTTGAGCCTGGATACAGCTTCGGAGAGCTCTACACTACGGCCGGGGGCCTCACCAAACCAGAAGGGGATAGTAGGCGGTTGACCTTTGGCATCTTCAACCCGCACTTTTCCATTTTCCACCCGCAGGATGCGCCATGAAGTATTTCCCAGCTGGAAAATATCTCCTTCCATACTTTCAATGGCAAAATCTTCATTCAGCGTGCCTATGGTGATATTTTCGGGCTCCAGCACTACGTCATAGTCAAAATTGTCGGGGATGGCGCCACCGGATACCAGAGCGGTTAGGCGTGCGCCTTTCCTTGCATGGACGCGTTGGTTGACCATGTCATACTGCAGATAGGCAGCTCTGCGTCCCAGCCGGGTGGTAAATCCTTCTGCAAGCATTTTAATGATCTGATCAAACTCAGGGCGGCTAAGGTTGCGGTAGGGATAAGCTCTGCGCACCAGTTGGTAGAGATCTTCGGTCTGATAGGGGCAACAGGCCACCTCAGCCACAATCTGCTGGGAAAGGATGTCCAGAGGTTTTTCAGGAATAAGGATATTATCCAGTTCACCGTGCCTGATGCAATCCAGCAGAGCAGTGCATTCCAGGAGGTCATCCAGGCTAAGCGGAAACAATCTGCCTTTCGGTGTTCCGAAAACCGTGTGTCCGGAGCGTCCTACACGCTGCAGAAAAGTTGCTATGGAGCGAGGGGAACCGATTTGAATTACGAGTTCCACAGAGCCTATGTCAATACCTAGTTCAAGAGAGGCCGTAGCCACCAATGCACGCAGGTTGCCTCGTTTGAGACGTTGTTCCGCATCGTGGCGTTGTTCTTTGGCCATGCTTCCGTGGTGAGCGGTGACTACATCTTCGCCCAGCTGTGCGGTCAGTTGATGGGCCAGACGCTCTGCAAGCCTGCGGGTGTTGACAAAGATGAGAGTGGTTTTATGTTGTCTTATAAGCTCTTCCATTCGGTCATAGATTTCCCCCCACACTTCATTGCTCATTACTGCTGTTAGGGGAGAACGCGGAAGTTCAAGAGCCAGGTCTAAAGTTCGGGAGTGACCTGTATTCACAATGGAGCAGGGAGACAAATCAGTATTTTCGGAATCTGCCTTCGGAGAGCCTGTGAGAAAGCGGGCAACGAGCTCTAAGGGCTGTTGTGTAGCGGAAAGCCCGATACGCTGCAGAGGCTTATCGCAGAGTTCCTGAAGGCGCTCCACGGAAAGGGCAAGGTGCGACCCGCGTTTGTTGCCGACAAGGGCATGAATCTCGTCAATAATTAATGTTTGTGTGGCGGAGAGCATTTTCCGTCCACTGACACTGGTGAGCAACAGATAAAGCGACTCTGGAGTAGTAACCAGTATGTGTGGCGGATTTTTCGCCATCGCTGTGCGTACAGAGGGGGGAGTATCACCTGTGCGCACCATCACATGGATTTCAGGCGGGTGGCATCCGGCCTTCTCCAGCTCTTCGGCTATTCCTCTGAGTGGCATTTTCAGGTTGAGATGAATATCATTGCTGAGTGCCTTCAGCGGGGACACGTAGACCACGCGGGTAGCCGCCTTATAAGACTTTTCAGGGGTTTGACGGATGAGGTCATCAATAGCAGCAAGGAAAGCGGCAAGGGTTTTTCCGCTGCCGGTAGGAGCTGCAATGAGCACATGGCGATGTTTTTTAATTTCTGCCCAGGCCTTAAGCTGCACTTCGGTAGGCGCCTGAAATGTGTTTTCGAACCAGCGCGCAACAGCAGGATGAAAGATATTATGTAGCATGTAACGTGAAAAGATAAACAAAATTCGGAGATGCCGATTCGGGAGAGGACGTGTGGGGATGAAGGGTTTTTCTTAATAAAGCGTTAAATATCTGCAAAGGGAAAACTGAAGTTATGCAAGCCGTTTAATCAGGGCCATCAGCCAGCCGGAAGGCTTGTTTGATATTATTGGCTACCACCAGAGCCAGCAAAGGGTTTTCAAACGTGGTTGTGTAATGATCAGTGCGCAGATCAATTCCTTTAAGGAGCCGGATGAAATCAAATTCAACAGAGATAATCACGTGAGAGGATCCGGTAATTTCAAAACTTCGGTTGATGTGGATGGTGCGCAGCAGATTATCGCTGCCTGCGGTAAATTCAAAAGCAACGTCTGGTATTGCATCCGGGAGGTATGAAGTGTCAGCCATTCCTGTTGTTTTAAAAAAAATATAGCCTTTAGCTGTATTGCCGTAGTGCATATTGTGATAGGAAGAAAGAAGGGATGTGTCTGCATATTGCGAAGGGTCAGCGTGATTAAGGGAGGGATTGAGGCCGATGTCAAATTTTAGCCCTGAATAGTTTCCTGCAGGTGTAGCATCTACATACATGCGGCTACGTGTAAGGTTTTTGGCAAGAAGCACGGTTCCTACAGAAACTTCTGAACTGTCCTGTTGTCTTATAAGACGGATGTTGGAGATATAGAAAGAAAGCTGGGAAACCGAAAACGACCGGTTGAAAAGATCTCTATAGGTTTTACCATATTCCAGAGGCTCATCATCCACCGTGGCGGAAAGTTCAAGGTAGAGGTGAAAACCGGAATCACCGGGAGGTATAACGGTATCTTCACTACAGCCGAAAAGCGTGACTGCTATAAGTACAAAATTTAGCCACCTCCGGATGCTGAAGATCATACACGGCTCATGCAATGACGGCCATTTTATCCAATACGTCCATCACTTCTCTTACGGAAGCAGCGGACTGGCGGAGCAGGGCCATTTCACTTTCATTCAGCTGCAATTCAATGACCTGTTCAATACCGTTTCTGCCCAGCTTAACCGGCACTCCCAGGTAGATGTCTTTTAGTCCATATTCCCCATTGAGGAGAGCACAGCAGGGATAAATTCTTTTTTCATCCTTCACGATAGACTCTACCATTTGTGCAGCAGCGGCTCCCGGGGCATACCATGCTGAAGTGCCCATGAGCTTAACCAGCTCTCCGCCACCGACTTTGGTTCGTTCAATGATGGCATTCAGGCGGTCGGGTTTGACCAGTTCAGTAACCGGAATGCCTGAAACGGTAGTATAGCGTGGCAGGGGTACCATCGTGTCTCCATGACCACCCAGTAGCATAGCCTGAATGTCTTTTGGTGAGCAGTTCAGCTCTTCAGCAAGAAAAGCTTTATAACGAGCCGTATCCAGAATGCCTGCCATGCCAAATACGCGCCTGGATTCAAATTTGGATGTCAGATAAGCGCAATAGGTCATTACATCAAGGGGATTGGAAACGACTATGATGATGCAGTTGGGGGAGTGTTTGACAACATTTTCGGTAACAGTTTTCACAATGCCTGCATTGGTGGAAATGAGGTCATCGCGGCTCATGCCGGGCTTGCGAGGCATTCCGGAGGTTATCACCACCACATCCGAGCCGGCAGTGGGGGCATAATCATTGGTTACCCCGCGCACACGGGTGCTGTAAAGATTTATAGGGGCTGTTTGCCAGATATCAAGTGCTTTTCCTTCGGCAATACCTTCTTTGATGTCCAGCAGAATGATTTCCTGCACAATATCATAATGTGCCAGTACATTTGCTACGGTGGCGCCTACATTTCCTGCGCCAATCACGGATACTTTCATACGTATTGTTTTTGGAGCTTAAAGTTATCAGTTAAAAATTTTTCTGCCAATTGTAGTTGCGTTCGGATAAAAATGTTTTTAATGTGTGGAAACATGTTCGGCTGCTTCCTGCGAGCTGTAGCTGTCAACGGGCGGACACGTACATACCAGATTCCGGTCACCGTAGGGGTTATTGACCCGGCTTACCGGGGGCCAGAATTTATTGCTGCGTACAAAATCAAGCGGAAATGCTGCTTTTTGCCGGCTGTAGGGGTGGGTCCACTTGTCTGCGGTTACTTCATCCGCTGTATGGGGTGCATTTTTCAGCACATTGTCCTTTTCATCGGCTGAACGGTTTTCTATTTCCTGAATTTCTCTGCGGATATGAATAAGGGCATCGCAGAAGCGATCCAGTTCGTCTTTGCTTTCGCTCTCGGTAGGTTCAATCATCAGTGTGCCGGCAACGGGAAAAGATACCGTAGGTGCATGGAAACCGTAATCCATCAGGCGTTTAGCTACATCATCTACTTCAATGTTTGCCCGATATTTAAATTCCCGCAGGTCAATAATCAGTTCATGGGCCACCCGTCCGGTTTTGCCGGCATACAACACTTTAAAGTGTTTTTCCAGTCGTGTTTTGATGTAGTTTGCATTCAGAATGGCATAACGCGAAGCATTGGTTATGCCCTCTTTTCCCAGCAGCCTAATGTAGGCATAGGAGATAATGAGGATGCTGGCACTCCCCCAGGGAGCAGCCGAAACGGGAGTAATGGCTTTTGCACCTCCCGTTTTAACAAGAGGATGACCAGGCAGATAGGGTGTCAGATGTGCGGCAACGCAGATGGGACCCATGCCAGGCCCTCCTCCTCCGTGAGGGATGCTGAACGTTTTGTGCAGATTGATATGACATACATCTGCCCCTATGGAAGCGGGGCTCGTTAATCCAACCTGTGCATTCAGATTGGCTCCGTCCATATATACCTGGCCTCCGCAAGCGTGAATATACGCACATACTTCACGGATATTTTCCTCAAAAACTCCATGTGTGCTGGGGTATGTGATCATCAGCACGCTCAGACGGTCTTTATAACGCTCGGCTTTTTCCTTCAGGTCAGCCAGATCAATATTTCCCATGGCATCGCATTTGACCACAACTACTTCCAATCCTGCCATGACGGCACTGGCGGGGTTGGTGCCATGGGCGGATGAGGGTATGAGAGCCACATTGCGGTGTCCCTGACCGATATCATTCTGATAAGCCCTGATCACCATGAGGCCGGCATATTCGCCCTGGGCCCCGGAATTAGGTTGCAGGGATACCCCGCTGAAACGGGTAATCTCACGCAGGTAATTTTCCAGTTCACGGATAATCCGGGCATAGCCCTCAGCCTGTTCGGCGGGCACAAAGGGATGTATGTCGGCAAATTCACTCCAGCTAACAGGCATAAGCTGGGTAGCGGCATTCAGTTTCATAGTGCAGGAGCCCAGCGGTATCATGGAATGAGTCAGAGAAATGTCTTTGCGCTCAAGGGATTTGATATAGCGCATCATCTGGGTTTCAGAGTGATAGCTGTTGAAAACCGGATGAGTAAGAAAGGTACTCGTTCTTTGTAGTGCTGCCGGAATGGTTGAAGAGTAATTGGCAGTATCGGCTTCCAGGGGCAGGCGTTTGGCTTTTTTACGGGCACTAACAGCAAATACGTTGACAATTTGCTCCAGGTCGGCAATCAGAACGGTTTCATCCAGTGCAATACCAATAAAGCCAGGGGCGTAGCGGAGGTTAATCCTGGCTTTCTCCGCTATTTGGCGAATTGCCTGTTGCTGCTGGTCTGTGGCAGCAATCTTTAATGTATCAAAATAGCTGGAGTTGAGTTGGCTATAGCCCAAATCTGTGAGCTCCTTTTCCAGGATGTTGGCCAGCAGGTGTATGCGGGAGGCTATCTTTTTCAGTCTGTGTGGGCCGTGATAGGCAGCATACATGCCGGCCATGATAGCCAGAAGAGCCTGAGCGGTGCAAATGTTGGAAGTAGCCTTTTCCCTTCGGATATGTTGTTCGCGGGTTTGCAGGGCCATGCGCAGAGCAGGTTTTTCCCGGCTGTCAATGGAAACGCCAATAATTCTGCCAGGCACAAGACGCTTGAATTCCTCTTTAACGGCAAAAAAGGCGGCATGGGGTCCGCCATAACCCAAAGGCACACCAAAGCGCTGTGCGCTGCCTACGGCAATGTCAGCTCCCAGTTCACCGGGTGGCTTGAGCAGAGTGAGGCTGAGCAGGTCTGCAGCCATCACCACGCTTACTCCGGCTGCGTGTGCCTCGGCTATCAAGCTGTGATAGTCGTTCACAGCACCGTCAGCATCCGGATATTGCAGCAACAATCCAAAAACCCCATGGGTAAATTCAAAAGCGGAGTAGTTGCCAATGTGTAATTGAATACCCAAAGGCAGCGCCCGTGTTTTAAGCACTTCAATAGTTTGCGGAAAGCATTTATCGGAAACCAGAAAAACCCGGGCATCGGCAGCTTTTTTCTGGCGGTTGTTATACAGCAATAGCATAGCTTCCGCAGCCGCAGTGGCTTCGTCCAGCAGTGATGCATTGGCCACGGGCAGACCTGTGAGGTCGCAAATCATGGTCTGGAAGTTGAGCAAGGCCTCCAGACGCCCCTGGGATATTTCAGCCTGATAGGGTGTGTACTGTGTATACCACCCCGGATTCTGAAAAATATTTCTCAGCAACACGGGTGGGGTGATGCAGTTGTAATAGCCCAGGCCTATATAGGATTTGTAGAGCCGGTTGAGGGCGGCAGTTTCCCGCAGTTCCCTTAAAAATTCATATTCACTGAGTGCATCAGGCAGGTTGAGCGGCTCCTTGAGGCGGATAGTTTCGGGAATGGTTTCCATGATGAGTGCATCCAGGCTTTCGGCATTCACCAGCCGGAGCATTTCCCTGGTTTCATGTGCCCGGGGACCGATATGTCTTTCTTCAAAAGAATCAGCAGAGTTGAGATGGATTGTCACCTGAAAAATTTTCGGCAAAGTTAAGGTTTGCATCTATAATGCATATAACAACTTACAGAGCTATCGCGCACCTCGGGTACGCAGCCTTTGCTTTGCACGTGCCCGGCAAAGTCACTTCAATTGGGTAACTTAGCAGCTCATCTTTTTTATTTAAAATGAAGCAAGTCTTTCTATTGCTGTGTGTTTTGCCTGCTTTGCTTTTTGCGCAAAAGGATGAAGACAGGCTCATTCAGTTGTCGGGTCTGGTTTTGACCAGCGACAGCCTGATAGGCATACCTTATGCAACCATTATTATAAAGCATGAGGGGAGGGGTACGCTATCCAACTATGATGGTTTCTTTTCTCTGGTTGTTCTTCCCGGTGATTCGGTAAAGTTTTCAGCGGTAGGTTTCCGTCCGGAAATAATTGCTATTCCGGATACTTTTTCCAGAAAAAAATATTCGGTCATACAGTTGCTCACGCAGGATACCATTTACCTTCCGGAAACTATTATTTACCCTTGGCCTACCAAGGAAGAGTTTCGCAAGGCATTTTTGTCGCTGAATATTCCGGATGATGACCTGGAGCGGGCGAGAAAGAATCTGGAGCGTGAGCGGCTCAAGGAGATAGGTAGCGTGATGGCTATGGATGCCAATGAAGCAACGGATTATTATTTCCGCACCGAAGCGCAGAAATTTTATTATGCCGGCCAGATGCCTCCGCAAAATATATTCAATCCCTTTGCATGGGCACAATTTATTGAAGCCTGGAAGCGGGGCGACTTTAGGCGCAAGTAATGTATGAATTCACCGGTGTGGATTTTTTGTAACCGCTCTGAATACTTATCTATAAAATATTTGTATTTTGAGTAAAGGACATTTCAAATGCGGACACGATATTTTCTTATTTGCTGCCTGAGTGGAATTTTTTCATCCTGTGTGCACCTGCAGGCGCAAATGATTCCGGACAACACTAAGCCGATTATTCAAGACCGTTTTACGGGCAACAAGGGTATTAGCCCGAATGCAAGAACCCGCACCTGTGACCCCGACACCGTGTTATACGCTTTGGCGAAAGCCTCTGCTTTGCGCGGGCTTACAATAAATAATGTTACTTCTGCTCAGAGAGTAGCACAATGGTTCCCGGCCCCTCAGCCGGTGACTATCCATGGAGCTACTTTTTTTGCATGGCAAAACAATGGCACTCCCAATCCGGTTACCGTTACCTGTAAGGTCATACTGGCGGGTAACGACTCTTTACCCACTGGTCCAACAGTAGCTACTGCCACTGTGAGCGTGGATACAGTATTTGGAGGCGGGCAGCTGAGTGTATTGGAAAAAACGGTGGCTTTTAATCCTCCGGTGACAGTTTCTTTTCCTTATCTGATCACGGTGGAAAATGTATCTGCCAACAGTATTGCAATTGTAACATCGGCTTATGATTCCACTGATGGCAAACAGGAATGGCTGGCCATGGCCAACATCGGAGGAACCTGGCTGCATTCCTACGATATCAATGTGGGCGGTGCCATATTTGATGCCGACTTTTTGCTGCAGCCGGTGGTTTCCTATACCATACATGCAGATTTTGCTACAGATACCAATTGTATTCTGAACGGAGGAACCATACAGTTTACCAACCTCACTGCGGACCCTATTATTCAGAGCAAGTTTTACAACCAGTATATCTTTGATAATACCCCTCAGCTTATTTATGTATGGAATTTTGATGATGGCTCACCTCTACATCTTGTGTTTGATACCTCTCACTTTTTTGCTCCGGGACTGAATTATGAGGTTACCCTAACAGTGAACGTGGCCGGATGGTCTGCATCCTGTCAGGACGTGAAAACGGAGAACATCAACCCTTCCACAGAAAGTAATTTTACATGGACACAAAACGGACTTACAGCGCAGTTCAGCAATCAGTCATCCGGAAACGCATGGCTTTGGCTGTTTGGTGACGGGGATTCCAGTACCGACTTTGAACCTATCCATATCTATGCCGTGGAAGGCAACTATAATGTGGTACTCATTACTTATGGTACTTGCTATGCCGATACGGCAAAACAGCTCCTGCAGATGTGCAATCCTATCTCAAGCGATTTTACCTATAGCAGCATAAATGACAGCGTATTTCAGTTTGTAGTGTCATCCATTACCGGAACGGGTTCTTATACATGGAATTTTGGTGATGGTAATGCCGGTTCCGGAGTTCAGGTAAACCACACCTACACAGCCCCGGGCAATTATACCGTATGCCTGAAAGTGACCAATGCCTGTACCTCAGATTCCACATGCAAAAACATAACCGTGAGTTTTCCTACAGGTGTGATCCGTTCTGTTCATTCCACCGCTACCATGTTAATACCGAATCCCGCAACTGGTTTTATCGTTGTGGAGGCAGCTTGTCCGGCTCAGGCACGCATTTTTAATCATTCGGGTAAAATAGTGCAGGAAACTTTTATGCATCCGGGTCGTGAAACGATAGACATAAGCCGGCTGCCTGCTGGGGTTTACTTTCTGCAGAGTGTGGGGTCCGGAGCCGCAGGTAAGCCTCATAGGTTTTGTGTTATCCGTTGAGATAGGTTGTGTGTGGTTTGCAATCGGAGTCCGCTGGCGTCTGCAAAATGTTGAAAATTTGTTGAAAATTTAATCTGCTAATTTCCCGGAATTTCGTTTATGCCTTCTCCATTTCATTAAATTCGTGAGCCGCTGAAAGCGGTATTTTGTTTTAACCTCCAAAAGCATATCATTTGCTATTGACCTGCAGCTTGGATTACGCCAAGTTTTATAGCTTTTACATTATTTGTTGCCTTTTACTATGGGGCGGACATGCATATTCTCAATGGAATCCGCATGCCGGAGTTGTGCCCTCTTTTGCTGCAGGCGCAACCGTCATCACCTCCTCAGGGGGCAATGGGGCATTAGCTATAGATGGCAACAACAATACAGCCTGGCAATCAGGGGGTGGTAATCCGGTTTTGCCAGTGGGCTACATCAGTCGGCCGGATCTCAATATTCTGCTGGGTTTGGGTGCCACAGCACAGTACAGCAGTTCAGGTACAGTTGCTGCGGCCAAGACTACGGATGGCGACCTCAATACTGCGGCACCCGTTAACCTGAGCTCCGGATCTGCCTGGGTCAGATACAGTTTTGCTGCACCCGTAAGCCTGCGTACGCTTACGGTCAAATGCGGATTAACCGCATCGGTCAACATCATTGCCTATCACCAGAATGGTGATTCTACGCTGATAGGAACTCTGGTGGCTCCTGCGGATAACTTTGCCATAAAAAAATTTACTCCCCTGCTGAGCAATGTTACTGCACTCAGGATGGTTTCTGCTGCTCAGCTTAGTGTTTTTGAGGTAGCAGCCATGAGCGGCTATCCGACAGAATATCTCATAGTGGATTTAGGGCAGACCCGTCAGGTAGGATTTATTGAAACGCGTCATTGGTCTGACGGTAACGCCCGGAGCACAGCCATCTACCTAAGCAATGATTTCATCAACTGGACACTTGCAGGCTCTACCAATCCGGATGCTCTGTTGAGTATTATCACGCGTCCACCAACTCCGGTCAACGCGCGCTATGTAAAAATTGAACATACCCTTCATGAGGTAGATTACGCCAAGGGATATGTTTGGGAAGTGAAGATATATGACAAAAACGGACCGTTCGGGCCTTTTCCGGCTGCACGACCACATACTTCCTCTGTCCGCGATATTCTGGGTATAAATGGCATCTGGGGTTGGGGACACAATATGTTTACCAATTCTATTCCGCTGGGGCAAGGGGCTTCCCGTTTTAATCAAATTGCTACCCATGCACGCAATTATCATAACATGCACTGGGATGTAGATGACCCGGATGACATCCCCGATTATGCAAACATGCCATTTGGCTTAGCCGTGTGGTGGCTGGATTGGGATCGCGAATATCTGGCGTGGAATAACTACGGACTTAAAGTGCAGGCCAGCATTCAATTTAATGAATGGATTCCCCAAACCCGCATGATTAAATGGGATGATCCCTACGGAGCCGCATACAATTACGGCTATGCCTTTGCCCGTCACTTTGGACCCACCTACGGAAACGGCTTGGTGGAAATTATGGAAATTGGCAATGAGCCATGGACCTATCCGGCTTCTTTTTACCTGACCGTGTTTGAAGGTATGCTGCGCGGAGCCAAAGATGCTGACCCTAATATGAAGGTTCTGCCCTGTGCCTTACAGTCTCACGATCCGGGTGCTGAAAATGCAGTCGGTGGCAACTACATGGGCGCACGTCTTACACCTGCTCTGGCTGCTATGGTAGACGGCATTAATGTGCATCATTACAGCTACACTACCGATCAAAACGGGACACGCATAGCGGTACATCCTGAACATCCGGAATCTGAAATGCGCCACATCGTCAATGATATCCGCTTCAGAGATGCCAACATGCCGGGTAAAAAAATTTATTTATCGGAATGGGGGTGGGACAGCGAAGGGGCAGGTGAGGGATGCACCTTTGGCGAGTGCGTTTCAGAGTATGAACAAGCCGTGTATGCTGTGCGGGGGGCAATGATGTTTATGCGCCTGGGGATTGATCGCATCACCTGGTATTTTTACGGCAATCAGGCAAGCGGCAATATTTACAGCCGTTCAGGGCTGGAAGGAAATCCGCCCGACCACCTGGAAAAGAGGGCATACAAATCTTTCCGCTCGTTTGTCCACCTGCTGGGGGATAAGCGCTTTCTGGATGTATTGCATGAAGACGAGACTGCGTGGATTTATCTTTTCGGAGATGCAAGCAATCATCCTACGCATTTGGTTGCCTGGCGTCCGATAGAAGGCGATGACCTCTCCACCCTGCAGTATAATCTGCCGACCAGTCTGCTCCCCGATTCGGCATGGATCATCTCGGGTTTGAACTACACCGGTGAAGCAGCGCCCCTGCCGCCTTACCAGTCAGGCACCATGCAGCTGACGCTCCGTTCTGCACCACTGGTGGTGAAAGTAACAGTGCCGCCTGCAACGGTGTATACATGGAGCGGCCACAGCTCCGATGAGTGGAATAACCCGTTGAACTGGTACAACTATTCCGTGCCAGGTCCGGGGGCACAGGTAATC
Source organism: Chitinophagales bacterium (assembly GCA_026003335.1). Taxonomy (NCBI): domain Bacteria; kingdom Pseudomonadati; phylum Bacteroidota; class Chitinophagia; order Chitinophagales; species Chitinophagales bacterium. The sequence goes on from BPHB01000003.1 coordinate 138,817, forward strand.
ATTCCGGGAGGCAGGCCGCACTATCCGGCCGCATACACTGCTCCTGTGGAAGTAGGGCGGTTGGTGTTAGAATCGGGCAGTCAAATGACACTTGTGCCCGGCAGTAATCTTACGGTAACCGACTCCCTTATTCTGAACGGGGGAACTTTGATTACTGCTTCAGTAGGAGGACTTTCACCGGAATTACATATCAAAGGACATTTCGTGCAAAAATCCGGTGCCTTTCAGCCGGGCACGTCCAAAGTTGTTATTAATGGAAGCGGCAATCAGACTATTTCCGGTACACTGCGGTTTCACCATCTTATGGTGGAAAGCGGATCATCATTGGAGTTGTCGGGGCCAGTCACTGTATCCGGTATCATCAGCGTGATGACAGGTGCAACCCTATATACCAACGGGTTGCTCACCATTGAATCAGGAGGTTCGTTAATGCATGGACTGAACACCCCGGGAGGCCAGGAGGGAGCAGTTATTGGAGATATTGCTATCAGGCGCCAGGGTAGCACTTCCCCCCATAAATACAACTTCTGGTCTTCTCCCGTGCAACAGGCACAGGTGAGCATACTGGGCAGCACTCCATACTATTATCACCCTTCTCAGGCCCAGGATACCAGTGAGCAAGGTATGCGTACCGGATGGATGCCAGCCAGCGGGCTTATGCAGCCGGGCAAAGGCTATATTTCCCAGGGTTCAGGGCTGGTTACTTTTTCTGGCACACCCAACAATGCCTCTGTGGCAGCCCCCATAGCCATACCGGTGAGCAAGAATGTCGGTGTACAAAATAATGTCCCCTACAATCTGGTAGGCAATCCTTTTCCATCCGCTCTGGACGGGAAAAAATTTCTGGATGTAAACGGACCTTCCGGTCGTGGTATCATCACCGGAGCGCTCTACTTCTGGGATGATGACGGATCGGGAGGGGGCGGATGGAATACTGCTCAGGACTACGCAGTATGGAATGGTGCCGGATTGGTTGCGGGATACAACAGCGGGACATTGTTTAAAGGATTTATTGCCTCCGGGCAAAGTTTCTTCGTGGAAAAGATTGCAGATGGCACCCATACCGTGCTCTTTGACAACTCCATGCGGGCCACAGACAATCAAGCCTTCTTCCGTCAGTCGGCTATAAACCGTTTCTGGATAAGCTTAACAGATGCTGACAGCAATTATAACGAAACCCTTATTGCCTTTTTGCCTGACGCCAGCGATAGTGTAGACCTGCAATATGATGCCAAAAAGCTTGTTGGCAATGCTGCGCTGGCATTTTACTCCAGGCTTCTGGGGCGTAATTATGCCATTCAATCGCTGGGAACTTTGCGCGAAACGAAATCCATACCATTGGGTTATCGCACGGCCATGGGAGGTATTCTCACCCTGTCATTAAAAAATCTGGAGGGGCTGGATGAAACAGTTGTGATCATTCTGGAAGACCGGCTTACCAGTACATTTACCAACCTTCGCCTGCATAATGCCTATACTTTTACTACCGCTGCCGGCACCTATGACCAGCGGTTTGTGCTGCATATTTATCCACCGCTTCAGGTAAACACTTTCCCGGAAGATTGTGAAGGCAATCCCGGCCATATCATGGTATCGGCTCCGGGCAGTTATGTGTGGACTTATGCAGTAAGAGACTCATTGGGGAGCACCTTGTATTCAGGTAATGCTCTGGCATCATTGAATATGTTTGCCCTTTCAGCCGGCCGTTATTCCCTTGGCCTGACGGATGCATTTAATTATACCTTGACCAAGCAGGTACAGGTGCCGGGCATGAAGAAAGTCAATGCCGGTTTTTTGCATAATTATCAGAACAGGGAGATCTATCCGCACACTCAAATCCGTTTTACGGATATCACTTCCGGAGCGTCATTCAACACCTGGGATTTTGGCGATGGTCAGTATGTTGCCAATAGCCCACAACCGGTTCATGCCTATAGTGATACCGGCACCTATGAGGTTGTGCTTCAGGCATGGAATGACGAGTGCGCGGATACATGCATGGCATCGGTAACCGTCAAAGAAAACAAAAACGCTCCTTTCCCTCCGGCTTTCGTAACCGCCTCCGGAGGCCTGGAGCAGGCATATGGTGTTAAAGTGTGGCCTTACGGGGGGAGTTTGATAATCAAATTTCTATTTGAAGATGCTGAGCCTTCAGAGGTAATACTGACTGACATTACCGGCAGGGAATTAATAACTGCAACGCTGAGCACCGGGGGAACTCACCGTTTAGAGGTTTCCGGATTATCACCGGCACTTTACATCGTAAAGATTTCATCACCGGTAAAGACCTTTGCTTACCGGCTGTTTTTTGACGGTCGTTAATGGCGTGCCAGAGCTTCTTTGTATGCCTGTAAAGCTCTTTTTACGGCAAGCTCATTGTCCACAATAGGAAGCGGATATGCCGTAGTACCCAATTCCGGAATCCATTGGCGGATGTAGCGTTGCTGCGGATCAAACTTGCGTGCCTGCAACTGCGGATTAAAAATGCGGAAATAAGGAGCGGCATCGGTACCTGTGCCGGCAGCCCATTGCCATCCTCCATTGTTAGAAGCCAGTTCATAATCCAGCAGTTTGCGGGCGAAATAAGCCTCTCCCCAGCGCCAGTCAATAAGCAGTTGCTTGGTAAGAAAACTGGCTGTAATCATGCGCAGGCGATTATGCATGTAGCCGGTAGCATTTAATTCACGCATACCGGCATCTACAATAGGAAAGCCGGTTTTGCCTTCACACCATTTTTGAAAATGAACTTCATTGTTAATCCAGGCTATACGGTCATACTGCGGCTTGAAGGAGGAATGAACCACATGAGGAAACGAGTAAAGAATCATTTGATAAAATTCCCGCCAGATCAGTTCGTTGAGAAAAGTTTCATTAAGCTGCAAGGCCCTTGCTGCAAGCGCGCGAATACTGATGGTGCCGAAACGCAGGTGTACACTAAGCCTTGAAGTTCCATTCAAAAAGGGGAAGTCACGTGTTTTGTCATAATTGCGTATTCGTGCGTCAGATACCAGAGCAGGAGGAAAGGCACAGCCGGTGGCTTTGAATCCAATGTCTTTCAGGGAAGGAATGGCCTGAGATGGCGACTGAACAAAATTTCTGTAGTAGTTGTGACATGGATAGGGCTTCAAATAAAAATCGGAGAGTTTTTCTTTCCACTTTTTGCTGTAGGGAGTGAAGACCGTGTAGGGTTCCCCGTAGTCCTTTCTGATTTCCTCTTTTTCAAAAATTACCTGGTCTTTGTAGGTTTTAAAGGGAATTCCTTTTTCTTGCAGAAATCGCTTTATCGTGTTGTCCCGCTCTATGGCATAAGGCTCGTAATCATGATTGGCGACAACCAGCCCTATGCGATATTTTTCGGTGATCTTTTTGAAAGCATTCAAAGGTGTGTCATGCATTACGGTAAGGGTGCTGCCCACATTATTGAGCTCTTCATTCAAACGCACAAGAGAGTGATGAATAAATTCTACTCTGCGGTCATCACGGTCCTGCAGGCGGTTTAATATGTGGATGTCAAAGACGAAAAGCGGTAAAACCTTAAGGCCGCTCCGCAGGGCGTGATAGAGACCGGCATTATCCTGTAAGCGCAGGTCGCGTCTGAACCAGAATATGCAAATCGGGCTGTTTGTTACCATGATGAGGTGCGCAGTACCTGTGTTTGTAAAAGTGCAGAGAGCCGTGTGGCCAGCTCATGTCCATAAGAATAGTTTTCAAAGTGCTTGACCCAACGGATTCCGCTCAAGGCATTGGTGAGAAAAACTTCATCAGCCTGTTTTAGCATTTGTGGTGTGATTTTTTTTTCTTTCACTGCGATGCCATTATCCTGCGCAAGGCGTATCACAATCCTGCGCATAATGCCATCCACGCAGCCCTCGCTGATCGGTGGTGTGAGAAGATGATTTTTGGAAAGCAGAAAAATGTTTGAGCTGGAAGCCTCACAGATGTTTCCGGAGGTATTTACAATAATGCTGTCATCGGCTTTACGTTTACGGGCATAGAGTGCAGCAAGCACGTAAACCAATGCGCTGGTAGTTTTAAAAGGAGAGAGCAAACCCGGAGCTTTGCGTTGTCCTGAAAATATGCAGATGCGCAGACCTTCTTTGTTTAGGGCAAAAAGCTTTTGTTTGAGCGGCTCAGCTTCTATCAGAAACTCAGCATGGTGCGATTGTGGCTGATATTTGCCGTTACCCTTCCGGAACATTGTCAGCCGCACGGAAAACACAGGAGCGGATGCCTGATGTTTGAGTAAATCCAGAATAAGGTGTTCTATTGTTTTTAGCGAATAAGGCGAAGCGCACTGCATGGACAACACGAGCATACCTCGCTGCAACCTTTCACTATGTAATGTATAAAAAGGAATAGTATCAGGAAAAGCAATCATGGATTCAAAGAGACCATCTCCGTAACGAAAAGAGCGGTTGGTGTTTTCAAAAAGAGAAACATCGGCTTGCAGCAGTTTGCCGTTATGATTGACCCAACGCATGCTCAGTTGGTCATTTCAATATTAGCCGGCAGGGTGTAGTCCCATTCGTCCATGGCAAATTTCCATCGCGCATAAATTTTTTCTACTATTTGGGGTGAAATATGATGCCTGTTTGTCCGGTAATTCCTTTGCTCTTTCACATGTTTTTCTATAGAAGGCAGAGCTCTTTCAAAACTCGGTAAGCATAGGGTAGAATAAATGTGCCGGATGGTGTCCACCGGATTTTCTGCGAACTCTTCATAACTCACTTCAACCAGTTGGTTTTTAGGTATTAGATTGCGATCGCGCAGATAAGCCCGCATCATTCTCTCATAAACCCATAAAATATTCTCCTCCAGTTGTGCATCGGTAATGTTATGCAGCTGCAGTGGCGGCAGAGAGGCTTTGAACATTTTTTTTGTGGAAATAAAAACATGTATCGGGTTGCGGTAAATATGAATGAAGCGTGCCTCGGGAAACATTTCAAGCAAAACCTTTATCCTGCCCGTATGCGGAGGGTTTTTAGAAATAAACCGCTTGCCTTTGGTGTAAATGAGTGCCTTCTTGACAATGCGGAGATATTTTTTCTTCCAGTAATTGCGCAGTTGTTCTGAAACCCCGCTGAATTCCACATATTTCTGATAATACTCTTTGGTTTTCTTCGGGTATATCATGAAGTTGTAAAAGCCATAGGGATGTGTGTTTGTGATTGCCACTTCGTCTTCCTGCGGAGAATCAGGTGCAATAGCCATATTGTCAAATGCCCTTTTCTCTGGTAATTTTTTTTGCATAAAACGCTTGAACAGCCACTGTCCGCCAAGCAGCAATTCCGGGAACACAGTTTGATATGTCGTGATATAGCCGGCTGTTGGATCTTCACAGAGCAGGTTATGCAAAAAAGTGGTACCGCTTCTCCAGTGGCCGAGAATGAATACGGGAGGCTCTTCAATACGGAAACGTTTCACCTGCCGGTCATAGCGGATATGCTCCCACCAGCGAAAAGGCTCACCTGCCAGGCTGAATGCAAGAGAATTAAAGGTTTTCAGATAGTAAGGTGGCTCAACACGGCTGTCCTTTATTATCCGAATTGCATTGCAGGTAGAACTCCCTGATATTACGGAAATATTGAAGTCAAAATCACCTTTGCTCATAAGAGCCTCATTTTACTCTTAATATTTATTCTGATTCTGTTGGGGCAGACCCACGCAAAATTAATACACTATCCGGTCCGAGATTGAATAACAGGTCAACGATGCTGAGCTCTTCTATAAAGCCAGTTCGTTCAATGAAAACCTGCGGATAAGGCGGAGAGGAAACCGGTAATGGTTTTCCCCGATAATCAGAATACTGCGGGGGTGCATGTTTCCGGTAGTTTTCCGTAAAAGTCAACGGCACAGTGATATGCAGCAGGCGCAGGATAGTTTTGAGCAATTCCAGATTAAAGGCAAACAGAGAATCACATTTTTCACGGTAAAAAGAAGCCAGATGCTCTTCATAATATTCAAAGTATGGGGAGCTGCGATAGCATGCGCAAAGACTGTTCCAGTGGATTCTTTGCCACGGAATATCATAAGAGATGCGCACGTCTGCATATTTTCTGCGCTGGCTACGTCCGTGCAGCAGCGGAATGGTCAGGCGAAGCCTCCCTTCAGGGCTGGCTATGTAGCACCGGTTGCGGTAGGTTGACTTTACAAAATGCTCATGCTGCTCCAGGCAAACCGACTCATGCCGGAGTGCAAGAGCAAACCAGGATACAGGGGGTAAGTAGTACAGTTCTGTCAGCAAGACGCTCATTGCTTCAATAGATTGCCTAAATTTATAGGACATTTGGATCATGCAATCATTTTCATTACGTTTTCTGTTGTCTTTGTTCCTGGCTGCCGGTTCAGGAGTTTGGTCTTTGGCAGCCATTCAGCCGTTTGTTAATGTCAATGTGTTTTATGCTCCTGGCATTGGGACTTATGTAGAGACCGATATCCTAATTCTGGGAAATGGACCGAAATATGTTTTGCTTGACAATGGTAACTATAAATGTACGGTGGAAATCACTTTGCTGATGAAACAGGATTCTTCGGTGGTAGCTTTTGAAAAATATCGCCTTCACAGTGCAGAGTCAGCAGATACGGCCATACTGGCTGCACAAGGGCTGCTTGATCGCAGGCGGTTTGTGCTACAACCGGGTGTTTATGCCCTGGAAGCGACATTCACAGATATCAATAACCCCAAAGACACATTTAGCTATACAGAACCCGTTCTTATTGACTACGATTCCCTGAAGCCTTCCATTTCGGATATTGTGCTGCTGGATGCATATGAAAAACAAGACGACACCACCCTATACCTATATGTGAAAAATGGCTACAGGATGATTCCCCGTGTAGTCAATTATTATCCGCGTGCCAACAACCGGCTATCTTTTTACGCAGAAATATATCATGTAGATAAAATGCCTGACGGGCTGGCACTGGTTGTATCTTCGGTCAAAACATTCAGAGAAGCTTCGGTGGCAGGCAATTTGATTTCCTATCAGAAATTATCTGGCAGTTCGGTTAATCCCCTCCTGCTGGAGTTTGATATTTCGCGGCTGTTCACCGGCAATTACAACCTGGTTATAGAATTGCGGGATAAAAACAACACGCTGCTTGCCATGCGTAAACTCTTTTTCCAGAGATACAACCAGCCTGAAGAAATTACCCAGGATGAAATGCAGCACTATTTTGTTGAAAACACTTTTGTGGAGAAATTACAAATTCCGGAGCTGGAATACCATCTCAAATCGCTGCTGCCAATTGCCAATGCAGCTGAAGCAAACACAATTGGTAATCTTACCCGCGGTAAAACCCGCGATCGTCAGGCGATGCAACGTTTTTTACTTTACTTCTGGTCGGTGCGCAATCCGGATAAGCCCATGGATGCCTGGAAAAACTATCAGGAAAGGGTGAAGGAAGTAAATGATAATTTCGGCACTCCCTTGCTTTATGGTTTTATGACTGACCGGGGGCGCGTGTATCTGCAATACGGACCTCCCACTGACCGCAGGGAAATGCCCCGCGAGCCGGGAGCCAAGCCTTATGAGATATGGCAATATAATGCAACCGAAACCGGAGAGCTGAATGTGCGATTTATTTTTTACAATCCTGACCTGGTTTCCAATGATTACATCCTGCTGCATTCCACAGCGAGTGGTGAGGTTAAAAATGAACAATGGCAGAGCGTGATTTACGGATCATTTACCGGAGGAGAAAACCCTGTGAACTCCGGTCGTCCTATGTGGTTTCATTTCGGTTCGCGCACGGATGAATTTTTCCGTGAGGAAAACAATGATATGTTTCAAAGAAGAGTGGAATGAGGCAGCTTGTCTTCCTGGCGGTGCGCGCAATACAAACATTGTTAATCCCTCTCTCGTTGTTGCCTTATCCGATACTGTTTGTTTTGTCAGATGTTCTGTTTGTGGTGATTTTTTACGTGGTCCGCTATCGCAGAAAAGTCGTGTTTGAAAACTTGCGTCTCTGTTTTCCCGATAAGAATGAGGCCGAAATAAAAAAAATTGCAAAAGCATATTATCACCATCTGTGCGACCTGATGGTGGAAAATATCAAACTATTCACGCTTTCATCAAAACAGATCATGCACAGGTGCCTCATTTCCGGAACGGAAATCATTGACTGGCATTTTAGTCAGGGCAAAAGTGTGGTGGTAGCTCTTGGACATTGTGGCAACTGGGAGCTGGCAGGTCTGGCAACAAGCCTGCATTTTAGGCAACGCGCTGTTGCCCTGTACAAGCCGATAAAGAATCAATATGCCGACCTGCTTATGCTGCGTTTACGTTCAAAATTCGGAATGATGCTCATTCCCCTTTCTAGGGTGCGCAGCCTCTGGCGCAGGATGAACGGGCAGCCCTATCTGTTTATTTTTATTACGGATCAGTCACCTTCCAACAGCGAAACTGCTTACTGGACACGTTTCCTCAACCGCGACACGGCAGTGTACAGGGGAGTGGAAAGATTTGCCCGCATGGAGGGCATGCCGGTGCTCTTTGCTGACATTCGCAAAATCAAACGGGGGTATTATCATATTCAAGTTGTGCCCATTAGTGACGATGCTGCCCAGGCAAGAGAAGGGGAGGTCACTGAAAAATTTATGCGGGAGCTGGAAAAGGCCATATTAAGAGATCCGACCATCTGGCTCTGGTCACACCGCAGGTGGAAGCGCACGCGTCCTGCCATACCGGCTGATTAAAAAAAGTGCCAGCTGATCATTAGGTTTGCGGTCCATGCATACACAGCTTCCTTTTGTTGCCGTTGTGATATTGAGCTGGAACGGCAAAAAATATCTGCAACAGTTTCTTCCGGCTCTTTTACGGACTACATATCCCAATGCCCGTTTTTATGTGGCTGATAATGCCTCCGGAGATGGTACGGATGCATTTGTCCGAGAGCACTTTCCTTCAGTTCATCTGCTGAGGTTGCAAAAGAATAATGGCTTTGCTGGCGGCTATAACCTTGCCTTGGCACAAATAGAAGCAGATTATTATGTGCTGCTGAATCAGGATGTGGAAGTTACTCCCGGATGGATTGAGCCCGTTGTTTCCCTCATGCAAGCAGACAGCCTTATTGCAGCCGCCCAACCCAAAATAAGAGCATTTCATCAGAGGTCATTTTTTGAATATGCCGGTGCTGCAGGCGGCTTTCTTGACCGGCACGGATTCGCCTTTTGCCGCGGACGTTTTTTCAATATGGTTGAAGAAGACCATGGTCAGTATGATGAAGAGACTGAAATTGTGTGGGCTACAGGGGCTGCCTTGTTTATCAAGGCCAACATATTCCACCGGCTGGGAGGACTGGATGCGGATTTTTTCGCGCACTTTGAAGAGATTGACCTCTGCTGGCGTATAAAAAATGCGGGATATAAAGTGTATTGTTGCCCCCGTTCAGTAGTTTATCATGTGGGCGGAGGCAGCCTTCCGCCTACCAATCCCCGAAAAACCTATCTCAACTACAGAAACAACCTGAGTGCAATAGTGAAAAACACGACAGGAAGTCAACTTTTCCCCGTGCTGCTGGTCCGCCTGTTGCTGGATATACTCTCTGCCCTTAAACTATTGTTTACAGGGAAGGTACAAGACTTTCTGGCTGTGCTTCGGGCACATGCTTTTTTTATCACACATCTGCATCAGCTTCTCGGTAAAAGAAAAGAGGCATGGTGTGTAGTGCACATGCACAGGATAGGTGTGCCAAACCGCAAAGGCTTTTACCGGGGCAGTATTATCTGGGCTCACTTTGTGGAGGGCAAAAACTGCTTCAGCGAGCTTTTGAGGGAAAAATTCTTTTGACTTGTCCTCCGGGAGCAGAGGTCGCAGAGCCATTCAGACTGAACTGCAGAAAATGCTGGCGCATTAAAAGCCGGTCGTAGAGATAAAACATGGCAATAATTAGAAAAACAATGATAAGGCCTTCGGTTGGGGTAAGCACATGATAAATAATATCGGAATTGCGGAGCTGCAGCCAGAAAGGCAGCGGGTCAGGATATTTGCTCAGGGTGAGCCAGGCCTGTCCTGTGCCGCGCGCATAGAGTTCCATGCGACCTGTTTGAAGCATCCAGGTGATAGCTATTGCCAGCAATGCAGTGATGTGCAGTTCGGGCAGCCGATACCATTGTTTTACATCTAATGGACGTGTGGGGACTCCGGCTATACTGATTAAAACCAGTGCGATTCCGATGCCCAGTTGATTGATGACTATATCATTAAAGTCAAAGTAGTCTGCTCCGAGAGAATGCCACACCTTGTACTGAAAAAATTCGTCTAATGCACCCAACAGCGTGCAGTAAAACATGGTGCGGCCATGGCTTTGCGTCAAAGGATAAATCAGTAGGGCCAGAAAACCAAATTGAAAAGCATGGATAATTTCGATATTGACAACAAAGAGCGCCTGCATGTGCAGGATGATTAAGCAGATCATAGCTGTAAAAAATGCAGTTTTGATACCGGAGGATTGCCGATAGTGCCGGAGTTTTTTTTTGACATACCATACCAGCAGAGCAAGCACTGAAAAACTGCCAATTGCCACCGCAAGGTTGTAGCGGTCAGCATTGATTTTTTCCATAATCCATACGGATAAGGCCACAAACGTATCGTGCATCACCAGAATGAAAACCATATAGACTGCCACAAGTGTGGCAGTGAGCATCTTTCTGTTCTTCAGCCAGGTTATGAGTGTGTACATAAACTGATCCTCAAATTAATGGATCAGGGTTTTGATTTCCAGTGTTTGTACGATACAGCTTCATTTTTTCAGGAAGCTCAGTATGGCTAAGCGGTAGCCATCAAGTCCAAGTCCGGCTATTATGCCCTTGCAAACGGGAGAGAGAAGCGATTTGTGGCGAAATTCTTCCCGCGCATACGGATTGGAGATATGCACTTCCACCACAGGTGTGGAAACCGCAGCCACCGCATCAGCCAAAGCAACCGAGGTGTGGGTATATCCTCCGGCATTCAATATAATGCCATCATAAGAGAAACCCACCTCGTGCAGTTTGTTAATCAGTTCGCCTTCCACATTGCTCTGATAGTATGCAAGATGAATAGAGGAAAATTCGTCTTTAAGTTTCCGGTAATAATCGTCAAAAGAAACGTTGCCATAGATTTCCGGCTGTCTTTTCCCCAACAAATTCAGATTGGGTCCGTTGATAATAATCAGCTTCATATTTACCTCTAAAGTTAATTTTCATCCTGTAAACTTTGGTAACATGGCATGGACGAGCAGCATAAAGGGTTTTACTGCTTATCTGAAGCTGGAGCGTTCTCTTTCAAAAAACACGGTTGCTGCCTATGAGCGGGATATCCAATTGCTGGAGGATTTTCTTAAAGAAAAAGAATATGCCGTCACCCCGCAGGAAATTACCCCTGCCTTGTTGCGGGAGTTCATCACCTGGATAAGTGAAAGAGGTTTTAAAGATCGCTCGCAGGCGCGCATCCTTTCGGGGGTAAGGGCTTTTTACAAATACCTGCTTACAGAAGATATGACCGATAAAAATCCTACTCTGCTGGTAGAAGGTCCCAAGTTGAGTCGTAAGCTGCCTGATGTATTAAGTTATGAAGAGATAAATGCCATCATTGATGCTATTGACTTGAGCAAGCCGGAGGGCATGCGCAACAAAGCCATGCTGGAAACTTTGTATAGCTGCGGCTTGCGTGTCTCCGAGCTGATTAATCTGAAAATTTCCAATCTTCATCTCAATCTGAATTATATCAAAGTAACCGGTAAGGGGAATAAGGAGCGTTTGGTGCCCATCGGGGATGTAGCGGTAAAATACATTCAGATTTACCGACAGGAGGTGCGCTCCCATATCCGCGTAAAAAAGGGCTGTGAAGATATTTTATTCCTGAACAGGTGGGGAGGGAAGTTGTCGCGTATAATGGTGTTTTTGCTCATCAAACAACTGGCGCTTCAGGCTGGAATCAAAAAGAACATCAGTCCGCATACATTCAGGCATTCATTTGCTACGCATCTGGTTGAGGGTGGGGCCAATCTGCGGGCTGTGCAGGAAATGCTGGGACACGCTTCTATCACTACCACTGAAATATATACCCACCTGGATCGTCATTACCTGCGTGATACCGTACTCCGGTTTCATCCGCGCTATAATCAAAGCGGACTGTAAACAGGTATTAATTTAAATCGCTGATTTTACCGGCCAGCAGAAAAAGCACCGCCATGCGGATAGCCACACCATTTTCCACTTGCTGAAGAATGATAGAACGGCCGGGATCATCGGCTACATCGGACGAGAGTTCAATGCCTCGGTTAATGGGGCCGGGATGCATGATGACAATTTCTTTTTTCAAGGCATCCAGACGTGCCCTGGTTATACCGTAATAGAGTGCATACTCCCGCAGGGAGGGAAAGTAATGGCTTCTTTGCCGCTCAAGTTGAATACGCAACACATTGGCCACATCGCACCATTGCAAGGCCTGCGAAACCTTGTATTCCACCTTTACGCCCAGCGAAGTGATGTATTTGGGAATAAGCGTTGGCGGACCGCACACCATGACTTCAGCGCCCAGCTTTTGCAGGCAGAAAATGTTAGACAATGCTACACGGGAGTGTAATATATCGCCAAAGATGCATACCCGAAGCCCTTTGAATGACTTCAGTTTGAGCTTCTCTCTTATGGAATAGGCATCCAGTAAAGCCTGAGTAGGGTGCTCGTGTGTTCCGTCACCGGCATTGATTATTTGGGCATTGACGTGCTTGGACAGGAAAATGCAGGCTCCCGGGCTGGAATGCCGGATAACTATCATATCCACCCGCATGGCCAGTATGTTGTTGACTGTATCAATCAGCGTTTCACCTTTTTTTACGGAGGAGGACGAGGAGGAAAAATTGATGATATCGGCTGAAAGGCGTTTTTCAGCAAGTTCAAAGGATATGCGTGTGCGGGTAGAATTTTCAAAAAACAGGTTCGCTATAGTAATGTCGCGTAGGGAGGGTACTTTTTTGATCGGGCGGCTCAATACCTCTTTAAAGCGGTCAGTTGTGGTAAGAATGAGCTCTATGTCTTCACGGGTAAGGTTTTGAATACCCAGCAGGTGTCTGACGCTGAGCGCACTCATTTTGCATCTGCGGTTTTAACAGGTTCCGGTGTATAGATTTTCAGAGTTGCCTTCATTGACTTGCTTAATCTTTTTTTTGCATTATCCACACGCGGTCTTGTCCATCTGTTTCTTTCCAGTCCACTTTTACATATTCTGATTCAATGGCATCAATGGTTTTGCCCACATAGTTGGCCTGAATGGGCATGTGGCGGCTGAGGCGCCTGTCAATGAGTACCAACAGCTCCACGATAGATGGCCTGCCAAAGTCCAGCAGGGCATCAAAGGCTGCACGCACGGTACGGGCAGTGTATAGCACATCGTCTATGAGGACCACCTTTCTACCCTCAATGGAAAAATCAATTATGGTGTCATTGGCCGTATGCACCTTTTCGCTTCTGCGAAAGTCATCACGGTAGAAAGTAATGTCCAGCACTCCATAATAGAGGGGGTGGTTGCGGCTGATTTCCTTGAGGCGGCTGTTTATCCGCCTGGATAAATGGATGCCCCTGGGCTGAATGCCGATGAGTGCGGTGTCTGAAAAATCTTTGTGGTTTTCAATAAGCTGATAGCACAAACGGTCAATGGTGAGCGCAAACTTCTTGCTGTCTAAAATTACCCTTGCCGGCATTTAGGTTACTGGCAGGCAAATATAAGGGATAATTGGTTTCTGCAGTATATTTTGCGCAATAGGCCGGTTATTTATATAAAACAAAGGTTGTTTTTTATGTTTCTGTAGCACAGACTATACATTGTGGATCGCGGGATACTTTGGCGCCATACCAGCGCAGGATACCGGGTTGGGTAAAGCCATACCCCATCTTGGGCCATTGAGCATAAATATTTTCTCTCCGGTTGGCCCAGATATAAAAATCAGCAGTAAGATCCTCTTCCAGACTCCGTATGCCGGTATCCATCCCTCTGGAAAGCTCTACCAGAGCCAGCTTGACCATCAGGTTGGCAATAGGAGCAATATCTGATGAGAGGCCTACCTGTACCAGGGCATGCCGATCCTCTTCACTGGTATAGGCCGGTAGCAGTTTTTTAGCCTGCTTCATCTGTGATATTTCTTCGTCATCGCTGCCTGCCTGCCGGATATTCTGTGAGTAAAGGCAATTGTAACACGGACCGGTGAAAGGTCTTACCCGGAGCACATCGCCACCGGCAGCCCGGGTGAGGGCTCGTCCGTAGATGGCTGTAATTTTCAGGTTCAGCGATATATCATTAATCATAAAGCGGCTGCGGTCATTATCGGTGGCTGCTATAAGGAGGTCTGCCTGGCTGAGGTAGGGTAGGCATGCATCGCGGTGCTGTACAATGTCTTTTTCCAGCGCGATGACCGAGGCAAATGGGTTTTTCTGCAGCAACAGATCTTTTACTGCCCATGTTTTATATCGGCCCAGGTCTTGAATACCGCAGATGTGTCGGGCGATATTGGAAGCTTCCAGGCGGTCATAATCTATAAGGATAAATTTACCTATGCCGGCTTTTGCCAACTCCAGAGCAATAGCCGAACCTCCACTGCCCAGGCCAATAACAGCAACCGTTTTTGCCGCCAGTGCATCCGTTTCCAGGAGGCCTTCGCTGCGTGCAGATAATGCTTTGCCGTTGCTGATAATTATTAATGTGCATTCGGTGATGGATGCACCATTTTTATAAAAAGCTTTGCCGTTTAATTTTCCTTCGTTGTTACAGTAGTGAATAATAATAGCTTCTTTTTCGCTCTGTTCAGCCGGATTCATTGACGATATGCCCGAATAAAGTAGACAGGTTAATGGTTTGCCGTATGGATTTGCAAGATGATCCGGATAGGCGTGGAATACCGTATTTTCATCCAGGGCAAAGGCTATGCCTATAAGCGGTTCAGGGGTTGTGTTTTCGACAAGTTCATTGGTATGCAGCAGAAAGAGATAAACGCAGGGAAGCATGTAAGGAGTTAGAAGAATCCGTCTTTATAGATCTGGTCAACGATAATTTCATTGGGCTTTAGCGTTTCATCTTCAGCGGGTTTGATGATGAGCTCTCCTGTTGTGGGATCAAAGGTGAGCTTCTTCTGAGAAGAATCCGAGTTTTTCTTCGCCATTTCTTCGGCTACTTTTTTGGGGTCTGATTCCTTGGTCATAATCCTAAAGTTAATACTGATGTTTTAAATAGTAATCAATGGGTTTTCCACTGATACGGTGTCCCTCATAAGCTTCCAGCCACATGCGGGCTTTGATGAGCACATTATAAAAAGTAAGGTTGGGATGCCAGTGACTGGGCTTAAAGGTGCACAGGGAAGGGAAGCCGTCACGTGGCTTGAGGAGGTGCATGTGCATATCCTGCTGATAATCGGAGAGTTTTTTCCCGTGATAGTCTGTAAGGCTTCCCGGATAGGTGATTACTACTTCAGGAATGGAATTGGGCATATCAGCGGGCACATACAGACGAATCAGATATCTATTCTTCAGGTTGGTGGTCATCCATCCTTCCAGCAGAATCTGTTGGAACAGGTATCGGGGTTTAAAGGAAGGGAAATAAATATGGAGCAGCTCCAATTCTTTTTCCAGACGTTTTTGCTGTGCCGGTGTCCAGATCATGATTTAATCAAACAGTTTGAGACTTTGCATCAGCCGGCTTATGCGGCTTTTCCGCCTTTTCTCGGAGCGAAACACATTCAGCAGCTCCTGGAACCCCACCTTTTCTACCACATCCGGTTTGCTTTCGGGGAAGTTATGAGGGAAGCGTATTTCATAGCGTGCGCTATCATGACTGAAGGAGATAGCAATGCGCTTATCGGCAAGCTGCAGCAGTTCCACATTCTGAAGGTCTTTGCGCTCCCTGAGTTTGTCAAATACCTCTCGCAGATAGCGCTGTCCTTCGGCTTTAGTCCAGAAAGAATCTGCGGGAAGATCCGGCTTTCCCGGATTTTTAAGGATCGTTTCAGGGGGCATTTGCTCAGGTGCAACTAAACTGCAGGACACCTGATCTGCAGCGGTATGGGGATGACGAAAATGTTTTTCCATGTCCGAAGGAAGGCTTTGCCTGACAGGACTGGTTCCTTCCAGTACCTGCCAGCTGCAGCGGTGATGCCGGTCAAGATTATCGCGCAAGAAAAGGAATGCCCCTAGTGAAACCTCTGCCTGCTCATCCATATTGACAATGCAGATAACAAAACGGGAAAATCCCGTGCCGCGCAGAGCATTTCTCATGGTGAGGATATCCCCAGGACTCGGTTCATTAAAACGCAAGTGGTGGTGGGAGTGCCAGGCTCCGATATGTTCCAGTCCATGGGCATGATGCAGCAGTGCACCCCACTGGTGCAGATAACCTATGTCCTGATTAAAATGAGCCCGCCCATGGATGGCCTTTTGTCCAGGACCGATGGCAAACTCTACCACCGGAAATCCCTCCTTAGTCCACAAACCGAACAGATCGCCTCCGGTCTCGGCTTCAGGAAAGTCTATTACATAACGACTGATATACTGCAATTCACTCTCATAAATAAATATTTTTCCTAATTGTATAGGGTCATGCATAGAGCCGAAATTTGAGAATTTTAAACGGAAAAAAAATGCAGTTTTCAGAAAAGCGGTTTTTCCGCCTAAGCGGGAAAAGAGGGTGTAAGAAAATCATCTTACGATCTGTGCCCGGAAAATAAGGTTAATGCCGTATGTGACGGATAAAGATATCTTTCAGCTCGCTGGCTGAATATTTCCGGCTGTAATCCAGAATCGTTTCCGGGTTGCTGTCCAAAAGGATACGAAAAAAGTCTTCGTGTAAAGCATCATCCATGAGCTGTTCCGTTTCACGGATACGCTGAAAGGTGAGCTTTTTATCCTGGTCGCGGTCTTGCAGGTAGGCTGCAATTTTACTGAGCGCCTTTTGTTTGGTAGAATCCTCATCCCGGATGATGATGGCATCTTGTTGCTGCTCCCGTTCACGCGCCTGAAGCAGCCAGGTTTTTATTTGCTGGTGCACGAGGTTATTGTATGTTGTGATATTGTAATTGTAAATAGCCTTATCTCCGCCAGAAAAAGCATCCAGCGGAGCTTCAGCCAGCGAAGTATATATTTCCTGCAATTTGCTGGCGGGCAAACTCCAAAGGGCTTGTTCGGCAGGTTTTACAATGGTATTAAACCAGATATGGATATTGTAGCGATTCACGAAATTCACAAACAGGGGCATCTCTTGCCAGTTTTGGCGAAGGGGATTGACCATAATGCATAATGTGCGCTGATGGTCTTTGCAATAGCGCAGGAAGAATTGGAAATTCTGCATCAGCTTTTCAAAACTGCCGTTTATCCGTATGCGTTCATAGGTTCGTGCCGTGGCCCCATCCATGGAAATATTAAAATGAAAATTTCCTCTGGAGAGGTATTCTTTTACTTTATCGTTAAGCACGGTGCCGTTGGTGGCAATTACCATTTTAAGATCGGGATTGAGTTCAAAAACCATATCCCATATTTTATAGTAGAGCTTGATCAGAAAAGGCTCTCCACCATTGAAACGCGCTTCGTGCAGATGAGGAATAAACTCCCGCAGCTCGTTTAAAAATTTGTCCCCGTATGGCGATTTGAGCGGAGGAAGCTTCTCCCGGTCACGTCTGATAACGGAGCTGAGCATACCGTTGCACATGGTGCAGGCGAGATTGCAGGTGTTGCTCAGTTCAAACTCAATGATGGAGGGATAGTCCGTTTTCGGAAAATCATTATCATATGCTTTAGCCAAAATGTTGGTGAAGTTATTTTCAAGCAGATGATTCCGGCAGGTCTGGCAGCCATACTCCAACTGATGGTTTTTTATGCCTTCACGAATGCGATTAAAGTTGGGACTGTTCCAGATTTCTTTGATAGACTTATTTTCAGTATACTTCTCTGCACGATGAAAGGTTTGCCAGCAGAGGGCTACATCACCCTCTGTGTTGAAATACAGGTTGGAGAAAGGAGCGTGACAGAGCAAACGGGTGTCGCGAACGATACGGGTTTGATTATAGCGGGCAATTTTTTTGTCCAATGAGGAACGATAACGCGGCACAAAAGGATTAAGCCGGCCTAATATTGCTTTGATGCGGGACATAACTTAAAGTTAATGCAATATTGCAAGCTGAAAAGATATTAGCCGGTCTGTTTATGGTTTAGACAGAAGCCTTCTTGTTAAATATATGTCTCAATACAAGAAAATTCTGATTGCAATAGTTCTTGTGCTGCTTCTGACAGTGTTATTGCCGGAGGGGATTTATCAGTTCCGCACCGGCATCGGACAATGGCAGATGCTTCTGCTCACGCATCGGATGGCACTGATGCTGCATGTGCTGGGCTGGACGGTGATATTGTGGTGTTTTCATTTTTTACTAAAAAGGTTTACTGACTTATCATCCGGCAGTCGCAGAAACTGGATGCTTGCGGCTGCAACAGTTGCTCTTGCATTTGTCGGGGCAGAAGCTGTTGTACGCTTCAGCGGTCATATGTCGGGGTATATGGAAAAGCGCTTTGGGTTTTACTGGCCGGTATACCACGCAGGTCCACGCAGCGCCTACCATGTCCGGTGCAAAACCTGTGCTGTAAGTCTGAAGGGAAAAGACTTTACTTTTGAACGCACCACCAATAGTTTGGGGATAGCATTTCCGGAGCCACCCTTGCAGAAAGATACCAATGAGATACGCATACTTGCCTTGGGCGATTCTTTTACCGAAGGTGACGGTGCCCCGCAGGACAGTACATGGGTGAAAGCCATGGAACGAAAACTGCAGCAATTTTACCCGGCATGGAAGATAACTTGCATCAATGCCGGAGTATCGGGCAGCGATCCGGTATTTGAATACCATTTGCTGAAGAACAAGTTGTTGCAGTATCAACCTGATGTGGTCATAGTAGGCATTAATGCTTCCGATGTGGAGGATATCATCGTCAGGGGAGGTCTGGAGCGTTTTGTCAGTGAGGACACCTGTGTTTTTAAAAAAGGCCCCTGGTGGGATAAGCTCTACGCTGTGAGCCATATATTCAGGATGCTGGTGCACCTGCATTACAATCATTTATTGCTGACCGCAAAAGAATATCAACAAGCTCAGCAAAAGGCCATAGCCATCATCACCGACATATTAAATCGCTATGCAGAGCTGGGCAGGCAGAATGACTTTCGTTTTATTTCGCTGCTGATGCCGGTACGTAGTGACTTTGAAAGGCAGCGTTTTGAAAGCTTGCAGGCTCTTGCGGAATCTCTGACGGCACAAGATAGTTTGCCTGTGATAAATCTTTATGATGCTTTGGTAGCTGACAGCAGCATTTCCGCACGTGATGCTAAAAATTTTTACTGGGAAGAGGGGCATCCTAACTCTGCGGGATATATACTGTTCGGGCAAAAGATTGCGGAGAGTTTGATTGGAAATCGGGTGCCGGATAAGTTTAACGGCTCCACCGCAGATATTTTCTCAGAATATTCCCGCCTCCGTCATTGAAATTCAAAAAGACATTCACTAATTTTCTCCAAATAAAACCTTGTGCCCATGGATGCCAATTTCCTGCTTGCTTTCCCCTTTTTCTTTCTGCTTATCGGACTGGAATGGTGGATTTCTAAAAAGAGAAAGGAGGAATACTATCGTTTTAATGATGCTATTACCGATTTGAATATAGGGGTAGGAAATCAGGTAATCGGATTATTCGTGAAGATAATTATTCTGGGAGCTTACTATTACATATATGAACATTGGGCTTTATTTCAAATCAAAACCAGTGTTTGGTCGTGGCTTGGCTGTCTGATTTTGTTTGATTTTATCTTCTACTGGGCCCACCGCTGGGGTCACGAAGTGAATATTTTCTGGGGTGCGCACGTAGTGCATCATTCCAGCGAAGATTTTAATCTGGCTGTTGCACTGCGGCAGCCCTGGTTTCACAATCTTATAGCTTTCTTTCTTTTCCTGCCGATTCCGATTCTGGGTTTCGAGCCGGTGGTTTTCCTGAGTGCTGCCGCTTTTCACACGTTATACCAATTCTGGATTCACACAAAAGCCATTGGCAAACTATGGTGGCCGATTGAATACTTGTTCAATACTCCCAGTCATCATCGTGTGCATCATGCCGTTGACCCTAAATACATTGATAAGAATCATGCCGGTTTTCTGATGATCTGGGATCGCATGTTCGGCACCTTTAAGGAAGAAGAGGAAGAGCCAACTTATGGCATCACCACGCAATTACACAGCTGGAATCCGGTATGGGCCAATATACACTATTACGTAGAAATGATTCGTAAAGCCCGACAGATGACCAGCTGGAAAGACAGAATAAAATTAATCTTTGCACGCCCCGGATGGCTGCCTCCGGAGCTTGGTGGCTATCAGGCGCCACGTAAGGTGGACAAATCTACCTATAAAAAGTATGATACGCGGACTACCCGATGGCTTAATTATTATGTGCTGATTCAGTTTATGCTGATAGTAGCAGCCACTTCGGCTTTCATGTATTACTTTGACACGATAAGCTGGTTTTACAGAGTGGCATTCGCGGTAATTCTGGTTTTATCGCTGATGATTTGCGGTGCTATCTTTGAAAATAAAAGATGGGTGAAATATGCCGAGTATCTCAGGCTGATAGTGGTTATTTTTACCCTCAATTCATTCTATTACTTCTGGTATATAGAGTGGTTTTTTGTGATGCTTACTGCTTCGTTGATAGGGTATGTGGTGTTTAATATGTGGTTTACCCTTTCCCTTCTGTACGGTAACAAAAAACAGCCCGCCCTGGTCTGATGATTACTCATTAGAAGAGTATGGTATCGTTCTGCGCAACAAAAAGAAGGTTTCGGGAGCCTTTGTCGTACACCAGTTGCAACAGATTGTCGGTGATGTAATACCGCTCGGTAGATTCCAGCGCCCGATGAAACTTTTGCTGAAAGCGCTCAATGGGTTCTGTGCCGTTTACTCGTGATTTGATTGTTTCAGACAGTTTTATGGTGTTGCTGCTATCGGCAACATAGGTACCCACAAAACTATTAATCAGCGTGCGCCCCTGAAACAGATAAGGATAACGGAAAGCTGCACCCTCCCGTGCTGGCATGGAGTCTGAGAATATGATAAAGGTTTCATTATCCCCGCAAGGCGGATATTCCATGCTGCGGGTTTCCAATGATTCAAATCCAACAAATTTCCACTTGCCGGTGAGTGTGTATTGCTGGTCTTTTTCTATCTTATACTCAACAGGGCATACAGGTTCCGGGTGATTTTCATTGCAGTGAAAATTGCTTACTGCCAGGTTGCTGGCAAGCAGGGCAATGACAAATAGTTTAAGGTTAGACGGGAACCGGTAAAGGGATTCCCATTTCCGTTTCAGCATGGTGTTAAGTTGTGGCTTTTTTATACGGCTAAAGGACGGAGAAGGTTCAGTTAGATATCAATCATTTCCCGTCATTTGATCGGTGAGCTCCTGCACAACCTTAAACTGACTGAAAAATTCCCTTGCCAAAAGGCGTAATATAGTATAAACGGGCACAGCAAGTACCATTCCGGCTATTCCACCTACCGTTCCTCCGGCAAGAATTACAAGAAAGATTTCCAGCGGATGAGCTTTTACGCTGGAAGAAAAAATAAAAGGCTGCAGCAAATAGTTGTCAATGAGCTGGGCTATAACAAACACGGCAGCGGTTTTGATGATAAGCCAAAGCATTTCGGGCGAAGCATCCACTGTCAGCGAGGAAGTAACACTGAGCATAATTGCCATCATGCCACCCAAAGCAGGACCCAGATAAGGAATGATGTTGAACAAACCCGCGAAAAAAGCAATAAGCAGGGCATTAGGTATGCCGGCAACTGACAGCCCAGCCCATATAATCAGGGATAAAAGAATAATTTGCAGAATGACCCCTCTCACATAACGGGCAAGAATTATGCGGCTTTCGCGAAAAACAGTTTCCATTTTTTTTTCGCTGCCCGAAGGAGTAAGGGCAATGATAATCCGGTAAAAAAGATCTTTTTCTTTCAGAAAGAAAAAAAGAATAAAGGTAACAGATGCGAAGGCGATGAAAAGATCGCCCAGCGCTCCAAAAAAATTATTTAAAAGCTGGGTAACGTTACTGAAGCTTAACATGTCATAAAGACGTGATTGAATGTAGTGTTGCAAGGTTTCATCTTTTAGTAAGCCCAGCCGATGGAGGTATGATTCAACTTTTGTGAGCGGCTCCCGGAGCAGACCGATAAGCTCCTGCATGTCCATGGATGATATGATCTGTGCTTGCCGTGTAATCAGAGGAATAAATATGGACGCAAATAATGTGCTTATCAGTAGCATGATCGTCATGGTGAGCAGGGCGGCTATACTGCGAGGAATCCTGAACTTGATAATTTTTTTTCCGGCAAGCAATTCCATAAGGGGCTGACCAACCACTGACAGCACCCCGGCTATCAGCAGGTAGGCTACAATGTTTTTGAAATACCATGCAACAGCAGCAAAAACAATTATGCTGATGAGTAGTGCGAGCCACCGTGGAGGAGTATTCATATAGGGTTACCAAGGTTGACGACCTGTATAATTGAAAGGCGTGATGGCCTTTAATTCCTTTTTTACCTGCTCGGAAATATGCAGGCTATCAATAAATGCGTGCAGCTGCTCTTTCCCAATGGAATCCCGGGTGCGGGTAAGTGCTTTCAGTTTTTCATAGGGCTTTTCAACGCCCTCTCTGCGCAGAATGGTTTGTATGGCCTCGGCAACAACTGTCCAGTGCCTGTTCAGGTCATCATGGATAGCCTTCCGGTTGACAATAAGCTTATCCAACCCTTTTAATAAAGCATCAAATGCGATGAGCGAATGAGCAAAAGGCACCCCCAGGTTTCTTAATACGGTAGAGTCTGAGAGGTCACGCTGCAACCGGGATACCGGCAGTTTTGAAGCAAAGTGTTCAAGCAGGGCATTGGCCACTCCGAGATTACCTTCGGCATTTTCAAAATCAATGGGGTTTACTTTATGCGGCATAGCTGAGGAACCTACTTCATTCTTTTTGGTTTTCTGGTGAAAGTATTCAAAGGAAATATAGAGCCATATATCACGGCACAAGTCCAGCAGAATGTTGTTGATGCGTTTCATTGCGTCCATCTGAGCGGCAAGATAATCGTAGTGTTCAATCTGGGTTGTAAAGCGGCTTCTTTGCAGGCCAAGCGTTTTACCAACAAAGTGGTCGGCAAATTTTATCCAGTTCGTGCGCGGATAAGCAGCGTAATGTGCATTAAAACTGCCTGTAGCTCCCCCGAATTTGGCTGCGTGGGGCGTACGCTGAAGCATCTCAAGCTGATTTTGCAGCCGTTCAACAAAAACCATCATTTCTTTACCCAGCGTAGTAGGAGAGGCAGGCTGTCCGTGCGTGCGGGCGAGCATGGCAATATTTTTCCATCGCACAGCAAGCCTGCGGAGCGTGCCGATTATTTTTTTTAACTGCGGATAATACACCTGCTGCAGGGCATCTTTGACGGCAAGCGGTATAGCCGTGTTATTAATATCCTGTGAGGTAAGCCCGAAATGGATAAACTCACTGTAGCGCTGCAACCCGTGCTTCTGAAAAAAATCTTTCAGAAAATACTCTACTGCTTTTATATCGTGGTTTGTGATTTTTTCCAGCAGTTTTATTTTCTTCGCATCCGCAGCAGAAAAATCCTGAATAAGCTTTTCCAGTATCCGCAGTTTTGAAGCGGGGAAACTATTCAGCGGGGGTAATCGTAATTTAGTCAGCGCAATGAAGTATTTTATTTCAACTGTGATGCGATATTTGAAGAGTGCATATTCTGAAAAATATTCGGACAGCGGAAGAGTTTTGTCATGATATCTTCCGTCTACCGGGGAAATAGCATGGAGCGGATTCAAGTTTGTACGGTTTGTCCAAAAATAATAAATGCAGTCTGATCTGAGAGAAGGGTTTCGCGGGGCAGCAATATCAAAAAACAGTATTTTTCAATTTATTAAAAGCACAACAAGATTATGGGGCAAAAGCTACTCATTGTGGAATCACCGGCAAAAGCCAAAACCATTGAGAAAATTTTAGGCAAAGAGTTTAGGGTGGCTTCCAGCAATGGGCATATACGCGATCTGGTTAAAGAGGGTATGGGCATTGACGTGGAGCACAATTACACTCCCACTTATGCCATTCCGGAAGAAAAGGCAGGTGTGGTGGCCCAGCTGAAAAAACTGGCCGAGGAAGCCGAAGAGATATGGCTTGCTACAGATGAAGATCGTGAAGGCGAAGCCATAAGCTGGCATCTCTGCGAAGTGCTGGGTCTGGATCCTGAAAAAACCAAGCGTATTGTTTTTCACGAAATTACCCGTCCGGCTATTGAAGAAGCTGTGAAGAATCCCAGAAAAATTGATTTAAACCTTGTAAATGCTCAACAGGCACGCAGGGTGCTTGATCGCCTGGTGGGATTTGAGCTTTCGCCCATACTTTGGAGAAAGGTGCGCACCAACCTTTCTGCTGGCCGGGTGCAATCAGTAGCTGTGCGTCTCATAGTAGAGCGTGAAAGGGAAATTAATGCATTCACGCCTGCTTCTTATTTTAAAATATCCGCTCTTTTTAATGCTTCAGCCATCGGACCAACAGCTCGCCTGAAGGCTGAGTTGCCCAGAAAGGTTGAAGAAGAAAGTGCGGCTTCCCGTTTTCTGGAGGAAGCAAAAGACGCTGTTTTCAGGATTACCGATGTGCAGAAAAAACCTTCCAGAAAATCTCCCGCACCGCCATTCACTACCTCTACTCTGCAGCAGGAAGCCAGCCGTAAGCTCGGATTTTCGGTAATCAAAACCATGATGATTGCACAGCGGCTCTACGAATCCGGATACATTACCTACATGCGTACCGATTCGGTAAATCTATCGCAGACAGCCATTGAAGAAGCAGCCAAAGAAATAGTGCAATCTTTCGGGAAAAAATATTCCGAACCACGTCAATACAAAACCAAATCCAGCAGTGCCCAGGAAGCCCATGAATGTATTCGGCCCACCTCTTTCTCAAGGCGCGAGGTGGAAGGCGAGCGTGATGACCAGCGCCTCTATGAGCTTATCTGGAAACGAGCCCTCGCCTCGCAGATGAGCGATGCCGTTCTGGAAAAAACTACCGTGAAAATTGAGATATCCAGCAATAAGGAAGAGCTGGTAGCTCAGGGGGAAGTGCTGTTGTTTGATGGCTTTTTAAAACTCTACACCGAATCGGCAGATGAGGAGCCCGATGAGGAAGTAAGTGGCATGCTCCCGCCAGTGAAAAAAGGCCAGACCCTGGAGCTGTTAGAGATGACCGCAAGACAGCGGTTCACCAAAGCGCCCCCCCGTTATAATGAAGCTTCACTTGTGAAAAAATTGGAAGAACTAGGTATCGGCAGGCCCTCTACCTATGCGCCTACGATCACCACTATTCAAAAACGCGGATATGTGGAAAAAAGAGATAAAGAAGGCGTGGAACGACCCTACACAGTTTTAAAACTTACCGGCAACAATATCACCAAAACCACAGAAACAGAAATCATCGGAGCCGAAAAAGCCAAGCTGTTCCCCACCGACATAGGCGCTGTGGTAAATGACTTTCTGGGCGCCAACTTTGAAAATGTCATGGATTACAACTTCACGGCCCGCATAGAAGAAGAATTTGATGAAATTGCCAGCGGTAAGCGGGAGTGGGTGCACATGATAGACGAGTTTTACAGACCCTTTCATAAGCTCGTTGAACACACAACCGAAAAAGCGGAGCGCGTATCGGGAGAAAAAGAACTGGGCATTGACCCCGAAAGCGGTAAACCTGTCATCGTGCGGATAGGCAAGTATGGACCCATGGCTCAGATCGGACGCAACGAAGATGAAGAAAAACCACGCTACGCAAGACTCAGAAAAGAACAGTCCATTGAAACCATCACCCTGGAGGAAGCCTTGCAGCTTTTCAAACTACCCCGCTCACTGGGAGAATACGAAGGCAAAGAAGTAGTTGCAGCAATCGGACGTTTCGGCCCTTACATCCGGCATGACGGTAAATTCGTTTCTATCCCAAAAGAAATGGATGTATATGAAATCGGGCTGGATGAAGCCATTACTCTCATTGAGAACAAAAGAAAGTTTGAAGCCGAAAGGCATATAAAGGATTTTCCGGAAGCAGATATTCAGGTGCTCAAAGGGCGGTTTGGACCATACATTAAGGCCGGAGACAAAAACTATAAAATCCCCAAAGAAAAAGATCCTTATAAACTGACGCTGGAAGACTGCAGACGCATAATAGCTCAAAACCCTGAATCCAAAAAACGGGGCAGAAAAACATCATCAAAGAAAAAGTAGCATGGAAAACAGGGAGCTTTCGGCACTGATTGCCTTACTGGATGATCCGGATGCAGAAGTCTACACTCAGGTATGCAGCAGGTTGCTTGCCTATGGCACGGAAATAATACCCCGCCTGGAAAATGCCTGGGAACGTACCATGGACCCCAGTGTGCAGAAACGCATTGAGGAAGTAGTGCATAAAATACAATACAAGAGCCTTCAAAAAGACTTCAGAACCTGGGCTGAAAGCAACTCTTCCAACCTGTTGAATGGAGCTTATCTGGTGACAAGATATCAGTATCCAACCTTTGACGTCAAAGCAGCGGATGAGAAGATTGAACGCATCAGACGCACAATCTGGCTGGAGCTTAGTCATCACCTGTCGCCCCTGGAGCAGATAAACATCTTTAATCATATTTTTTATACCGTTCTGGAATTTACTCCCAAGGCATCGTCTCAGAATTATTTTATTCATAGAACCCTGGAAAACAAATGTGGTAACGGATTGATGCTCGGCCTGCTGTATCTTATCATCGGCCAGGATTTGGATATTCCGGTCTATGGGGTAAGCTTACCGGGCAGGTTTTTCCTTACCTATGCCCGTGAGCCTCTCCAGGCAACCGATAAGGATGGCGCACTGAGGGGGAAACTGCTTTTCTACATTAATCCACTTACCCGCGGCACTATTTACAGCCGCAGCGAGCTCATCATGGAACTGAAAAAAGTGGGTGAACGCATTGAACCTTCAGACCTTGTCCCCTGCGATAACAAAACCATTATCTCCCTGCTGCTGGAAAACCTGATTGACATTTACCGGCAGGATGCACTTGTAAGCCGGATGGAAGAAATCCGCCAGCTGCTGAGAATTATTTCCTGATGTCCGTTTTACTCAGGAAAGACTTCCCCGTTTAATTACTTGTCCTGCAATTTTAAACTGCTGCATCAAAGCAGGTAACAGACCAAAGTGTTCTCGGGTGATGTGAAATCTTTCGGTGACGGCAAGCCAGCGGTTGCGCGCTGAATAGCCGCCTTCCAGAAAATAACAAAAGGGAATATTCAGAAAAAGGGTGGTGCGGCACTGCTTTAGCACACGAATGCTCCAGTCAATATCATTGGCAATTTTCCATTTCAAATTAAATTCCGGTGCCAGTGATTTTTTTACAATCATGCTTTGATGACAAATTACCATGCCGTTTATAAAACTGCGGGCGGTTAATTTCCCCTGTGGCGGGATGGGCTTATGCCATTTTCTTTCGTTCCCGTTTTCATCAATGCGTACAACATTGCCGTAGATGAAGTCTTCATTATGGCTGTCTCGGAAAATCTGCTTTACCGTTTGCGGACCATAAATACGGTCGCCCGCATTCATAAACCACAGGTAATCACCGGTAGCCATGCGCATACCCTTGTTCATGGCATCATACAAGCCTTGGTCAGGTTCGCTGTGCCATCGGCCTATGTGCCTCTCGTATTTTTTTATGACCGAAAGAGTGCCGTCTGTTGACCCGCCATCCACAAGGATATATTCCAGATGGGGATAGGTTTGTGAAACAATACTCTCTATGGTGCGCTCCAGAAATTGTTCTGCGTTAAAGCACACCGTGATAATGGAAAGTTTCGGATTGTTGCCAGCCATTCGGGACGAAGTTAGCTGATGTGAGGCTTCATAAGGCAGGGCTTGTCAGACAAAAGGGAATTCATGCTCTCATGTTGACGACCCAGCAGCAGGGTAACAGTCAGTGCATCAGCGTATCTTTGCCGTCACGCTTACAAAGCAGAATTACACGGCAGACTCCGGGCTTTCACAGAGTCATACATTTTCCGTTTTCCTGGGTTTTATGAATGTTTTACGATGTGTCACCTCATCCACCACCAGCTTGCTGATAATCTCATGCATCACTTCAGTAGTGCCAGCGCCAATAGTCATCAGTCTGGTGTCACGGAAAGCGCGGGCAATGCCGTAATCCTCATGATAGCCCCAACCGCCATGAATCTGAAGTGCCTCATTCACCACTTTAAAACATTCTTCGGAAACAAACGCTTTTGCCATGGTGACTATTTTAATGGCTTCTGGTCCTTTCTCGATATACTCCTGAACAGCGCGGAAAGTAATGGAGCGACACACTTCCACGCTGATGGCCATTTGAGCCAGCTTATGCCGGATGACCTGAAATTTGTTGATAGGTTTTCCGAAGGCTGAGCGTTCACGGGCATATTGTTTGGCTTTTTCCAGAGCAGCTTCCGCGCCATAGGTGCCCATGACAGCCGCAATGAGTCGCTCCTCCTGTATGTTATTCATGCAGTAGTAAAAACCCATGTTTTCTTCACCGATGAGTGCCGATTTGGGTACTTTGCAGTTTTCAAAAAACAGCTGACCTGTATCTGAAGTGTGCATGCCCAACTTGTCATGCACCGGTATGGCTGAAAAACCCGGTGTTTGGGTATCAAAGAGTAAAAAACTCAGGTTGTAGCCTTCTCCGGTGCGCACAAGCAGTACAACAAAATCAGCCATTGTGCCATTAGTAATCCACATTTTGGCACCGTTTACTAGGTAGTAGTCCCCTTTATCTTCTGCGCGTGTTTTAATTCCGCCCAGGTCAGATCCTACATCCGGCTCGGTAAGACCCAAGGCAGCAATCTTTTTCCCTTGCAGGGCAGGTTTGAGGTAGTTTTCTTTCTGCTCCGGTGTGCCAAGCGCATTGATCAGGGGCAATGGCAAGTAGGTATGTGCATAGAGTGACATGGACAATCCGCCCAATCCCGAATATGCCAGCTCCGAGGAAATAACCACCGCTGCCCACAGGTCCATTCCGCTGCCTCCCACTTCCTTGGGGAAGCTGACACCAAAAAAACCTAGTTCGCCCATGCGCTCAAAAATGTGGCGTGGGCATACCTTGTTCTTTTCCCATTCCCGTGCGTAAGGACTGATTTCAGTTTCCATAAATTGCCGAAACGACTGCCGCAGCAGTTCATGCTCTTCGGTAAATGGATTGGTCAGCGAGGTCATAACTCTTTTTTTTATGCTAAGCTAATGATTTATTCGGAACCTCCTGAAGCGCCTGCAGGAAAGCATACTGCTATGCATGGCATAGGAAAGCGGTAGTATGATTTTGGTTTATGGTTGTTTTGTAAAAGTGTAGCTGATGTCCCGGCATATCCGCCCCTGCATATATTCCCCTGAAAATGCTATTTTTTAAAAAAATAAATGTATGTCTGCCAGGCTGATTGTCTGGTTATCACTACTGCTTATCTTAAGGTACCCGGTTATCGGACAAAACTGTTTTTTCCCGCGTTATCTTGATTTCGTTGCTTCTGATGTGCTCATCTATACGGACATTCCGTTTGCCACGGTGAATCCTTATGGCATTATTCAGTCTCAGGAACTGAAACTGGATTTTTATGAGCCTTTCGGAGATACCCTTGCCCAAAGGCCGCTCATCATCTTTTCCTTTGGTGGGGCATTTCTCATTGGCGATAAGAGCCAGCCTTTCATTCCTGAGTTCTGTAAATTTTTTGCTAAACACGGCTATGCCGTTGCCGCTATCAACTACCGTACCGGCTTCAACACACTGGATCAGGGCAGTGCAGAGCGCGCTGCCTATCGTGCTGTGCAGGATATCAGGGCAGCAATGCGGTTTTTTGCTGAACTGTGGCAAACCTTCCGCATTGACACGAATTATATCTTCCTTGCCGGCACCAGTGCCGGCTGTGTTGCCTCGCTGCATTCCACGTTTATGACCGAACAGCAAAGGCCTGCTTCTACGTACGGCACCTTGCTGGAACCCTCCGATCTGGGTTGCCCCGACTGCTCCGGAAACCACTTCTATGGCAACCGCGAGGTGCGGGTAAAGGGCATTATCAACTGCTGGGGCGCCATACTGGATACCCTCTATATTGATGACCTGACGCGCGACAGCGTGCCGGTGATTTCCTTTCATGGAACGAATGACCTTATCGTTCCCTATACTTATGGCAATCCTTTTCAACTGCCCATCTTTCCCCCGATGTATGGCAGTCTGCTGATTCATCAAAGACTGGATAATATGAATATTTATAACACACTGCGTCCGTTTCCGGGTGCAGGTCATGAACCTGAACTGCTGAATAGCTGGGCCTATGCAGATACCCTTTTTGAGGAAACCAAAAACTTTCTTTACAAGATTTTGAAACCCAACACTTCTCTTATTGACGGTCCCTTGACGGTTTGTGCTGGAGATACAGCAAGCTACAGCATAGTGCCGCATTCGGGAAGTCAGTATTGCTGGAATATTTCCGGAGGAATCATCCTGTCTCAAAACGCGCATAGTGTCACCGTACTCTGGGATAACATCGGGCTGCAACAAATCTCTGTTCAGGAAAAAAACAGTCTGGGAGCAACAGGTGATTGGGTTATTTCAGCCTTAACTGTCGTTGCATTACCTCACGCTGATTTTCATTTTCAGCAGCATGACGGCCTTGTTTACTTTACCAATCATTCCAACGGCTCAGTAAAGTATTACTGGGATTTTGGAGATGGACACTCCAGCCAGGAATATTCCCCTGCTCATATTTTTGCACCGGGAGTGTATCCTGTGCTTCTCATTGCTGAAAACAGTGCCGGATGCAGGGATAGCGTGGAGAAAATTATTGAAGTAGCACTTCCCACTTTCATTCCCGATGAAGAAGCCCCACCCACTTTGGATATATATCCAAACCCCGCCAGCTCAGCGTTTTTAATCCGATGCAGTGCCGGCACTCAACGACTATATACCCTAAGCCTTTACGATGTGGCCGGAAGAATGGTCTTGCGAAAAGACTTGATTGGCGATGAAAAAAAGGTGATTCACATAGCTCACTTACCGGCAGGTATCTATCAGGCTAAAGTGCAAACCCATAATAAGACTTTTTTCTGCAAGCTGATCAGGTTGTAATCTACTGTGGTGCACGGGCAAGGCTTTTTGTGCGTTTACTTGCATGTTCTTTGCGCAAGCATGGCCGAGTATCGGAGTCTATGACTAAAAAACGATATCAGAATGTGGCCGAAAAGCAGGGGATAAAAGAGAGGTACAACGGCAAGGCAGCCTCCTGCAATCAATGGTCAGAAAGCCGCAGTTTGTGAAGCCGAAAATAAGGGAAGGTGCAGAAAGAGCAAGACTTTTACTCACTTATCTGTGCGGACACTTACGGCAGCGTTTGCCTGTTTTATAACTTTTGCAGCATTTATGTTTTTTCTTCTTGAAAACAAAATTGGCAGCAAGTCGTTGAAGGGGGCACGGTGCCGGAGAAAAAGCTGAGGAGTGCATGATTTGCAAATATTGCACCTTTCAGTCTGATTTGCATTTCAGAAGATTAAAATACCTATGGGTAGTGAGTTACACTATTCTTTCAGATACTGCAACAATGTCATAAAGCAAATGTGCTTACAGTATGCATATTTTCCGTATGGTCACGGATTGATTTCCCGCCAGTTTAAGCAGGTAAAAACCGCCCGGAAGATCTCTGATATCAAGCGTAAAGGGCGATTTTCCTGAAGAAGTAAGAACAACCTCACGGCATACGTTGCCGGAGATATCAATGAGCTGTATCCGGTTAAAGTTTTCCCGTGCAAGTTCTATCTGCACGGTTTCCCTAGATGGATTAGGATATATCCTAACATCAGCAGAAGAAAGGGTAGGGGCTCCGGTTACGGACAGCTCTACGCGTATGTCGTCCAGGTAGAGCCGGTTGCCATACTGCGAATAGTTTTCAAATTTGAACTTCACTTTGTAATGTGCTGCAAGATGCATCACGGGTGCCCAGTCTTCACGCCACTCGTTTTGCTGAGGGATAAAAGCCTGTGTTTGAGGGGGCGCGGTTGCCAGTGCAGCTCCGCCACTGGCGTAAATGCGTGTCCAGGAGTAGCCGCAGTCAAGCGAGTAATACACGATTAAAGAATCAGTGGAGTTGGAAATCCTTTGTGCATAAGCTACTTTAAAAGTAAGGTAAGGATAGAGGCTTGTGCGGAAATCATATTCCGGGGTGATGAGGCCGTCACGTTTCCCGGTGGGGTTTGTTCCGGTGTTGATGAAATTGTCAAAAACCATGGAGCCATTGGAACCTCCGTAGCCTATGCTGCTTATATAAGCCCAGGTGCGGTCCCCATCAGAATTTTGAATATCCCACAGTACAGGCAGGCCGCCTGATTCAAAAGGTTCTGCTGTGGGAATGGGGTTGCCAATACCTATGGAGGAAATATTAAAAGTAATTTCCGCCCCGTCATTGGTGGCATTTTGGTCATTGCTTCCATTGACTCCGCTGACAAAGATGACTATTTCATGCATTCCGAAAGCAAGATTCTGCACCGGCAGCTGGATGATTTGCCGGCTCAGGGAAGGAATCCAGCCATTCCATTCATATTGCTTCAGCGGGCCACCGTCAATCTGATAGCTGAACGTAATGCTGGAGGCAGGCGAGCCACCGATGTTCCATACTTCTATAGTAGGAACCACATTCTCAACGCAGATATCCGCAGTGGGATAGATTAGCCGGGTGATAGCTACATCACGTGCATTCACCGTGGTGGGCACACAGCCATCGCTGGATAAAATGGAGCTTCTGAGGCTTTGCAACAGCAGGCTGGCCCTTGTTTTTTGCCCTGTGGTAAACATAGCGGAGCAGGCGTCATCGGTGTAGTCCATATAGTTCATAAACATATCGCCATTAGGGCCATTATTGCAGGAGATGTGAGGAAACTCAGGACAGCCATAGTTTTCAGAAGCCTGTACGGGCGTATCAGGGACCTGATCATCCTGATTACATGCGCCATTATCGTCTCCCCAGATGTGGAATAAGCCCAGCCAGTGCCCTACCTCATGAGTGGTTGTTTTGCCTCCCTCGTGTCCGGCAAGCAGATTGCCGGTGGTGCCAAAAGCTTTGTAGTCAATCACAATGCCATTAATGCTGTCGGCATCCCACGGGAAAGTGGCATAGCCGAGAGTGCCGGAGCTGGTGCCTCCCAGGCGCATGACCCAAATGTTGAGATAACGCTTCGGATCCCATATAGTGGAAGGTTTAAACTGATCAGCCTGGGTGATGTTCCAGATATTTCGCCCTCCGTTAATCCGCTGAATGCCGCTTGTAGGGAACCCTTGCGGGTCACGGGCAGCAAGGCAGAATTCCATTTCAAAATCAGCAATGAGCGGTTGAAATACGGCCGGTACCTGAGAAATGTTTACATCTTGCTTCTGAAAGTGCAGGTTCAGGGCTTCTATCTGAGATAAAATCTGGCTGTCGGGAATGTTTTCATCTACACCTAAAGAATCGCCATTATGTACTACGTGTACAACCACCGGAATGGTAACCCGTGCTTGCGGCCCTTTCCAGAGGGTATTTTGTTTTTCCTTCAGATTTTTTTCAATATGCGCATAGCGCCTGGCATAAACTGTATCCTGCTGCAGTCTTTCCCGAAAACGCGAGTCTGCAGCGCACCAGCCGGTAGATTGAGCCGATACCGGAGAATGATGTAAAAACAGAATGCTACTAATTGCTGCATAGGAAAGAATCTGCAATAGGGTCGGGCGTATCATGATTGTCTTTTGGGTTGAAGACTGAGTATCATTTTCGGACAAAAATACCGCTTGTGTCTTTAAGGCGCACACCGTTAGCACCGCCAAGGCATTTCGTGACGATATTTCCATGTTGAAACTCAGTTTTCCGCAATGCAATTGGGGGATTATGCACAACGTTGAACGCAAAAGTCAGGAGGGGTTCTTTACACATCAGGCCAATAACCATTGCCCAATAAGGATAGATCAAATGAAATGCTGCTGTCGGTGCAGTGTGCCGAAACGAAACGCTGAATTGCTTTTGGTTTGAAAAGGATATCAAGAACGATAGTCCGCTACCTCATCACCGTCACGCTGCATTTTTTCATCACCTCCGCACCGTTGCGGCAAAGGGCGCGCACGTAATAGACGTACACCTCGGCCATCGCATTGCTCCCCCGCCCTGAATTCCATAGGGTGTTGTGGTAAAGGCCCGTCCACCCGTCCGGATAAGTTCCGTCCCACCCTTCATCAGTCCGGTTTGATTGGTAAACCTGATTGCCCCAGCAGTTAAATATTCTGAAGTCTTTGAGCGTGATACCATCGGCAGCGCGTACAAACAACTTGTATTCCGCTCATCACCATGGGGGGTGAAGGCATGAGGCACAAAAATATTGCTTGCATGATGCTTTTACAGGTCCCGTAAAAAGGATAACCCACACCTGAAAGTCCACGAACGATGGAAACCCCGCTGCGAATGAAAGGTGACCTTGTATGATGTATGAAAAATTACGGTACATGTCAGAAGAAACTTTGATAGTGATATGTTTAAGAGAACATCCTTTTTTCTGACTTGTAAAGCGAAAAAGGAAACAAAAAATCAGTTTTATCAACTATCCTGCCTTTCAGCTTTTTGTGTAAATATAAATACGTGCGGGTTGAATTACCGGATGACCACAATGCGGGTTACAGCGGTGAAAGCCTGAGTTTTTATTTTGAGCAGATACAAGCCGGTAGGAACATCCGGTAAGGGCAGGGTATGTTGTCCGGCCGGGAGATGAATGGTTTCAGAGGAGAGCTGTCTTCCTGTTTGCTCATAGAAGGTGATGAGGAGTTGGTTTTGTTGCGGTATGTGTAAAGAGATATACACTTTTCCGGAGGAGGGGTTGGGGAAAACCGAAAACACCAGATTATCGGAGAAGAGATGAGAAATGCCTACCGTGTTGTCAGGCACATAGGATACCGAAAAGGAAGCGGTAGCCGAACATCCATTGACGTCAGTAACCGTCAGCAGATAATCTCCGGCAAAGAGGTTGTGGAGAGCGGGCGTAGTAGCTCCATTGCTCCAGAGAAAAGCATAGGGAGGAGAGCCACCGGTAACGGTGACAGAGATACTGCCTGTTGCCAGGCCGGCACTGTCAGGTGTTACAGAAAAAGAGCTGATAGAAACGCCCGGACCAGCATCAACAATAATGGATTGAGAGACAGAGCAGCCGTTGGCATCGGTAACGGTAACGGCATGAGAGCCTTTATTCAGGTTGGTGACCGTAGAAGAAGTAGAGTTGTTGGACCACAGGAAAGAGTAGGGAGGGGTGCCCCCTGAAACTACAGCTATTGCCTCCACCAGTATCGTTCCACAGGAATCTTCTTCGGTGATAATATGCAAACCGAGCGGAGGGGGCTCTGGAATAGTAAAGGTATCTGTAAACTGACAGCCCGCTGAATCTGTAACTTCTAAAGTATAAATGCCAGCTGCTACTCCTGAAACATCCTGGCTGAGCGACCCGTCTGACCAGAAATAGTCGTAAGGTGGGAAGCCTCCGGCAACTTCTACATCAATTGCCCCATTATGGCTACCAAAACAGCTTACCGGCAGAATGGTGAAACCGATTTGCAGCGATGAGTTAATGTGAGCAATAGTGGCTGTTGCCACCTTGGCGCAGCCTTTCTTATCGGTGACCGTCAGGGTATAGCTCCCAGCCGCAAGGTGTGATAATACGGATGAATCAGCTCCATTACTCCAAACATACGTATAAGGCGGAGTGCCTCCGGAAACGGAGGTTATCACGCTGCCGCTGGCGTTTCCGCAATATGCAGGAAATGTTGTGAATGAAAGGCTCAAATCTGCCGGGGTTTGCAAAGAAAACAGTGCTGTGGCAGAACACTGATTGCTATCCTGAACCGTAACACCGTAATTTCCAGCAGAGAGAGTTACGGCCGTGGGGGATCCCTGCCCATTACTCCAATAATAAGAATATGGGGGCGTACCACCGGATATCCAGGCCTGCGCCTCTCCATCTGATGCACCAAAGCAGGAGGGATCAGTTGTTTGTATGCTGTCTATGGATGGTTTTGCGAAAACGGTAATCCATGCATTTCGTATTAAGGTATCGCTCCCGGACGCATTGCTCACAATGAGAGTGACCGGATATACACCAGGAGCCGGATACACTACCTGTGGAGCAGGCACAGAGGAAAATGAGGGAGTGCCGCCCGGAAAGCTCCACTGCCACTGAACCGGATTATTTTCGCTGCTATCCGTAAAAGTGACCGACAGCGGAGCGCAGCCCGCTGAAATGTTTTGAGTAAATGCTGCGATGGGTTTGGGTAAAGGACTTGTGCAAATACCACTTACAAGAATGTTGTCCAGATACAGATTATTGCATTGATTATTATAAGATTCAAATTTCAGCTTCACATCTGCATAGCCATCAAAGGCGCTCAGGTCAACGGTAAAGCAGGGTGCGCCAATGCCTCCGGAAAAACACCAGTCATCAGCCGTTGCAGGAATGAAAGAGGTTGTAGTTGTGGTGTTGGTGGCAAAAGTACCCGCTCCGGTTTCAGCCGCTGCAAACACCTTAAAGGGAAAAGTAAGCCCGTCATCAGTAGATACATAAATAATTAGCGAATCGCGTATCGCTGTGGATGACCTCCGATAAGCATGGTCAAAGGTGAGGGTAGTGTTGGCGATTCGTGACAGGTTCAGGGGGGGAGAGATAAGGCCATCCCTTTGGCCTATCGCTGAATAACTAAAGAGCTGTATGCCGGCAGCGGTGTTTCCGGAAGTGGAACCACCTACTGTTGTCAGCGACCATGTAATTCCGCTATCGGGGTTTGTAAGGGTCCAGCCTTGCGTATTTAGCGAGCCGGATTCAAAGTCTTCCGAAAAAACCGTAACCGGCAGTCCCGAAGTTATCGTGACAAAGCCAGGTTTGGTAATACTTTGTAGGCCGTTGGGTGTAGTTATGGACAATGTTACATCAAAGGTACCCTCAAAGGGATATTCCACTACCGGATTGGGTGTACTGGCGGTTGCCGGATTGCCGCCCGGAAAACTCCAGGCATAGGAGGTTGGTGTGCAGGTAGTCTGATCGGCAAACCGAATAATCAAGCCCGGACATCCCTGCCTGATATCGGCACTGAAGTTGGGTATATAATTTTGAATAGAGATGAAGTTTATTCGGGTGAGGGTGTCTGCCCTGGTGTTGTCCTGCACGATGAGTGTTACAGAATAACTGCCGGCTGCAGCATAAGAAACAGCAGGGTTCATGTCTGAAGAGGAGGAAGGTATTCCCCCGGGAAAATACCATTGATAAGAAACGATATTGCCTGTGGATTGGCTGGTAAAGGTAATGGAAGTGCCAGGGCAGCCTGTGTTTTGGCTGGCAGTAAATTGAGCACGCAGGTCAGGGAGCGAATCCACTACGCGAAAAAGGTCAAAAGCGGCTTCTACAATATGACCGCTTCCTGTCCGGTCGGCTGTTTCCAGTAGCAGCATCATTGCCGAGGTTGGAGTAAGAAAATCCCTTATGCGAAAATTCCGGAAATTCCACTGATTAGGGTTGGCAGTGGAGGGGGTAACGGTTTCCAGGATTGCCGAAGTTATTCCGTTGTAAAGGCGTATGTATAACGTATCATTAGGGTTGCCTGAGCCGCCAGCATTGTAAAACCAGCGATAAAAGTGTACGTACGGATCATGGTAGCCTGAAAGGTCAAATACCGGAGATGTAAGAATGGTATTGCCGTCATCTACATCATCATTTCCTGCAGCACCTCCTCCATTGCCCGTAACAAAGCACTCGTTTCCGAAATCATTGGATACATCGGCTCCCGGATTACTGGGTACACCGTTAAAGAGAGTGCCCACAGGCACACCTCGCTCCCACTGGCCGGTAGATGCTGTGCCACTGACTGTCCATGAATAGTCCAGGACGAAGTCATCATAATACCCTTTGTCAAGCTGAATAATAAGCGGAGCAGTGGAGGAATCCACCTGTACGGTCTGAATACTGGCGGTGATGTAACTCCATTTGCCGGCATACAGAGTGTAAGTGCCTTCAAAAACGTTGGTGATTACAAAATTGCCGTTTACATCGGTCTGTGCCTCGTAGTTGAAAGCACTGTTAGTCAAACGCACTTTAGCCTGTGTAACCCCCAGGTTGTTCGTTGCATCCTGCACCTGGCCAATGATATTATACCGGTTAAATTGCTGACACACGATGGAGCTGATTAATTCCATTCTTCGCGGACTATTCTGCATCACGGTGAGCATACGTGTTTTCTGACAGAGCGTAAATAAATTCATGCAGGCATCATTGGAGTAGTCCATGTAATTCTGCACCATGTCTACCGTGCCACAGGAAACATGAGACGGATCGCAACCGGAGTTAGAAGCGTCAGACTCGGGTGTATCAGAGCAATAGTCATCTGTGCCACAGCCGCCATCTCCCCAGATGTGTCTGAGGCCCAGCCAGTGACCGGTTTCATGAGTAGCCGTCCGGCCGCGGTTGTAAGGTGCCGTCACGTTGCCCACTCTGCCAAAAGCATCATAACGGCAAACGATGCCATCGGTTAAAGCATTCTGAGCTCCGGCTGGCATTCCTGCAAGACCCGAACCTTCAGGGAACTGGGCATAACCCAGCAGAGAAGAGCCACTACCAAAGTTGACCGTCCAGATGTTGAAATAGCGGGTGGGATCCCAGATGGTTGCCGGTTTCAGGTTATTATCAATATCGGTAGTGCTGCTCCAGGTTGCCTGTCCCATGTTTACGCGGTGAATGCCGGGCTCAGCAAGCAGGTTGCCATCCGGATCTACCAGGGCAGGGCAAAACTCTATCTCCACATCAGCTGCTACAGGCCTGAAAGCTGCTGGCGTATTAACAGTATCTGCATTCAATCTTCTGAAATCTTCATTGAGTACTTCCAATTGCGACATAACCTGTGCCTGGCTGATGTTTTCGTTGGTACCTACCGGATCTCCATTGTGTATGACGTGTACGATAACCGGAATTGTGATGACAGATTTTCGGGCAGCAAGTCCGGCTGCAGCGGATTGATTCATCTTCTGTTGCAGCCAGTTTTCAAAATCGGCCAGTGTCGGGGCTCCGGGGATTTTAGATCGCAACACACTGTCCGCGTACATCGTGCCGCAACGATCATGCTGGGCATACATTCCCACGGGGAGAGTCAGCAACAGGATGGTGAGAAAAAAATACCGGATGCTGACAGCAGCCACTTTACGATGATTATGATTATGCAAACGAGCCTTTTAGGCTTAAGGGACAATATACAAAAAAGCTGTCAATGGGCTTGTTCTTTTTTGTAAAATGCAAAGGCAAACCGGGGCATTGTGTGAAGATAAAAGTGAATTACCGGATGACCACAATGCGGGTTACAGCGGTGAAAGCCTGAGTTTTTATTTTGAGCAGATACAAGCCGGTAGGAACATCCGGTAAGGGCAGGGTATGTTGTCCGGCCGGGAGATGAATGGTTTCAGAGGAGAGCTGTCTTCCTGTTTGCTCATAGAAGGTGATGAGGAGTTGGTTTTGTTGCGGTATGTGTAAAGAGATATACACTTTTCCGGAGGAGGGGTTGGGGAAAACCGAAAACACCAGATTATCGGAGAAGAGATGAGAAATGCCTACCGTGTTGTCAGGCACATAGGATACCGAAAAGGAAGCGGTAGCCGAACATCCATTGACGTCAGTAACCGTCAGCAGATAATCTCCGGCAAAGAGGTTGTGGAGAGCGGGCGTAGTAGCTCCATTGCTCCAGAGAAAAGCATAGGGAGGAGAGCCACCGGTAACGGTGACAGAGATACTGCCTGTTGCCAGGCCGGCACTGTCAGGTGTTACAGAAAAAGAGCTGATAGAAACGCCCGGACCAGCATCAACAATAATGGATTGAGAGACAGAGCAGCCGTTGGCATCGGTAACGGTAACGGCATGAGAGCCTTTATTCAGGTTGGTGACCGTAGAAGAAGTAGAGTTGTTGGACCACAGGAAAGAGTAGGGAGGGGTGCCCCCTGAAACTGAGGCCGAAGCGCTTCCATCGTTCACACCCGGACAGGAGGCGTCTGTCTTTGACAGGCTTACCGATGGCAGAGGATGAACGATGATGTAGTCATTTTGGGAGGTGGCGTTGCTTCCATAGGTATTAGATACGGTAAGCTGCACATCATATTGGCCGGGAGCACTATAAGTCACCACAGGATTTTGTTGTGAAGAGGAAGACGGATTGCCTCCCGGGAATTGCCAGTTCCAACTGCTGGGATTGCCGGTTGACTGATCTGTAAACTGCACGGTGAGTGAGCCGCAGCCTCCGGTTGTATTGGCCGTGAAGGCAGAAACAGGCGCCTGGCCGCCCGGAGCCGTGCATATAGCCGTAACCTGAATATTGTCAATATAAATATTGTTGCCATAGTCATTATAGGTTTCAAATTTCAGGCGCAGATTAGGCATGCCGTCAAAGGCGCTCAGATCTATGGATGGACAGCTGGCTCCTATTGTGGTGGCAAAACACCAGTCTTCTGCAACCGTGGGAACAAAGTCCACATTGCCGATGATATAGCCGGTGGCAAAGCTGCCGGTGCCGTTTTCTGCATTTGCATATACACGATAAGGAAAGGTAGTGCCCCCATTTGTGGAAACGTAAATGATCAGGGAGTCATGTTCATTGGAGGAATAGCGTCTGTGTGCATGTTGAAGCTCCAGGCGTGCAGAAGATTTTCCTGCCAGACTGAATACCGGTGAAATCAGTCCGTCACGCTGGCCTACCGAATTGTAGTTGTAGATATTGACCCTTGCCGCCTTATTGCCGGGATAGTTGCCGCTTACGGTGACAACTTCCCATGTAATGGAATTATCCGGATTCAATACACTCCAGCCGGTCAAGGAGCTTTCAAAGTTTTCGCTCAGTATAATTTCAGTGGCGCCCGTGCCTACAGTGATGTAATTGGTTTTCGTCTCTGTGTCTGAACCAAATGCATTGGTTGTGGTGAGCGTAACCGAATAGGAGCCTGGAGTGTTATAGGTGACCGTTGGGTTTTGCTGGGTGGAAGAAGAGGGTATAGCTCCCGGGAACGACCATTGCCAGGAGGTGGGATTATTGGCAGAATTGTCTCTGAAAGAGACCTGTGTGCCGGGGCATACGTTCAAAAAAGAAGCATAGAAATCCGTTGCAGGCGCAGCATTAATGGCCTGACAACCGTTGTTGGAGTTGATTAAAGAGGCACGGGCGCCCGTTAGTACATTTAGCATTACAGTTTTCTGGCCTAGCGTGAACATAGCCGGGCAATAGGAATAATCCATGTAGTTTTCAATCATATCAGGCAGGTCACCGGCACCGGT
Source organism: Chitinophagales bacterium (assembly GCA_026003335.1). Taxonomy (NCBI): domain Bacteria; kingdom Pseudomonadati; phylum Bacteroidota; class Chitinophagia; order Chitinophagales; species Chitinophagales bacterium. The sequence continues at coordinate 180,246 of BPHB01000003.1, forward strand.
ATTGCAGCTATTGGTGGAGTAGTTGCAGCCGTAATTGGCTGATGCCGATACCGGAGTATCGCTGATGCCATCATCATTGGAACAACCACCCGAAGTGCCCCATATATGATAAAGACCCAGGTAATGCCCCATCTCGTGCGTGAGGGAGCGATCACTGGGTCCGAAGCCCAGTTGAAAATCCAAGACGATACCGTCTTCCGGATCACCGTGAATGAAGGAAGAGCCGATATAAGCATAGCCGGCTGTTCCGCCAAACTGGGAGCCCACAATGTCCACAATCCATACATTTACATATTTGGAAGGATTCCATGCGTTAATACCACCCGATGAGGTGAACTTCATGTCATCGGTTTCGGTATCCGGATCCCAGGGACCATGTGTGGTTAGGGTACGCGTGATGCCGGTGGTGCCGTTGCCGTTTGGGTCACGGGTAGCTAAACAGAACTGTATTTCAATGTCTGCTGCAAGAGGCTTAAATATACTCCGGATGGAAGTAGTGTCGGCATTTAATTTCCTGAAGTCCTTATTGAGAGTTTCCAGCTGGGCAATAATTTCAGCATCGGTTACGGAGTTAAGCAGGCTTTGCGAATTGAGCACCACATGAAACACAATCGGTATGGTATATACCTGCCTGCGGTTGCCGCTCTGGTCAGGGGGCTGTGCCCATTGCTGCATAGCTTGGAGGCGTGCGTCCAGTTCGGCTGCATAGGACGGATTGTCCTGCCGCTTTTTATATACCACTACATCTGTATAACAACGTTGAGCCACGGCAAGGTCGGCAATCATGCCTATAGCCGTCAGCAGAAGAACAATACGATACATACGTAAAAAATATTTCAGTGAAAGCAGGTTACCCCTGACAACTACAACTACAACCGATAATTTCCTTCAGTGTTTATACTCTATCAATGATTTCTTCGGTCAAAAGTAACCTGAATGGACTTTAATTTATAGAAATTTGATTTAACTGAAAAAAAACTAAAAATTCCGGGGAGTTTTCAGCTCTTATAAAATTTTCTAAATTGCCCGCGGATAGATGCGGTATGCACACCATTGAACCTTTCTACAACTGGCGCAAATATTATATCGCTTCGGAAGACGAACGCTCTCCGTTTTACCGGCAGGGAGTTTTTTCTTCCATGCAACCCAAACAGATTTACAACTTCATTATTCATCCGGAGTGGGACGACATAGGGTCAAGTACGCTTTATGTAAAGGTATTGTATGTAAGCTACAGGGAATCCTTTGCCGTAATTGAATTGATGGGTGAGTGGAATGACTGCATTCATAATGATATCATGTATCTGAAGCGAAATCTGATAGACGGTATGGTGAAAAATGGCATTTACAGATACATACTGGTAGGAGAAAATGTACTCAATTTTCATTGCTCTGATGACTGCTATTATGAGGAATGGCTGGAAGATGTGATGGAGGAAGGAGGTTGGATAGCGGCAATTAACTTTCGTCAGCACGTACTGGATGAGATGAAACTGGGCAAATTACATCACTATATCAATTTTGGCGGGGGATTAAACAACCTGCTCTGGCGGAAACTTCCGCCTCTGGTGCTTCTGAGAGTAGTGGATGAGATGATTATTAAGGCATTGCGTTAAGGAAATTTTTCCTCAGCCGATGACGCGGTAGCGGGAAATATGCAATTTTGCCAACTGCAGCCAAAAAGCCCCTGCATAATCTGATTTATATGGCAATCATGGTGTTCGTTACCGGAGGTACTTTTGATAAAGAGTATGATGAGATTAATGGCCGGCTCTATTTCAAAGACACCCATCTGCCTGAAATGTTTCAGCTGGGCCGTTGTACGCTTGACATTCGTATTCGCACGCTGATGATGATTGACAGTCTGGAAATGACCGATGGCGACAGAGATGTTATCATACAGCATTGTAAAAGGTGTAATGAAGACAGGATAGTTATCACACACGGCACAGACACGATGGTGAAAACGGCTCAGGCGCTGGAGAAGGAAAACATCCAAAAAACCATCGTACTTACCGGAGCCATGATTCCATACAAGTTTGGCAGCTCTGATGGGTTCTTCAATCTCGGCAGTGCGCTGGCTTTTGTACAAACCCTGCCGGCCGGAGTTTACATTGCCATGCACGGGAGATATTTTCAGGCTGGTAATGTCGTAAAGAATAAGCGAACCGGATATTTTGAGGAACTAAGTGATTGAAACAGCGTTATTAGCTCTCGGGTATGGAACAAAATTTTGAACAATATCTGCAACCGGGAAAATATATTGATAGCGATCATCCCGAAGTAAGGGCCTTTGCCTTTAAGCACAAGGGTGATAGTGCGGATTTGCTCCGGCAAGCAGTGAGTTTATATTATGCCGTTCGTGATGGTTTTATCTATGACCCTTTTCACGTAGACCTGTCTGAAGAGCACCTCAAGGCCAGCGCATTGCTTGCACGGGGAAGGGGCTTTTGTGTGGAAAAAGCTGCATTGCTGGCGGCCTGTGCAAGAGTTATCGGTATTCCCAGTCGTATAGGCCTGGCCGATGTACGGAATCATCTCGGAGCTGAGCGGCTTCAAAAAATATTGCAGTCGGATGTTTTTGCATGTCATGGCTTTACTGAACTGTTTCTTGAAGGACGCTGGGTCAAGGCTACCCCTGCCTTCAACAAATCACTGTGCGAGAAACTGGGGGTGAATCCGCTGGAATTTGACGGGAAAAAAGATTCCATATTTCAGGAGTATGACGGTCATAACGGTAACGAGCGCAAGTTTATGGAATACCTGACCGATCATGGGTCATTCAGCGATGTTCCGCGTGCCTTTATTATCCAAACGTTGCATACCCATTACCCACATCTGTTTGAACATCCCGATTCAGAAGCCATCAAATCCACTCTCCATCTGCGCTTATAACAACCAATTTCCAGTGAATAGATGTCTTTCCCTTCCAACTAGGTGTATGGCAAAAGATAATTTTTTTGCCCCATCCGTTGCTGCACCTTCGGTCAGATTTTACAGTTCCATAGTTACAGCCAGAAACGAATGGGATAAAATACTCCCAGCAGGCCATACCCTTATGGGAAGCAATTATCTGGAGGCCCTGGAAACTGCCATCGGAAAAGATGTGCGGTTTTTTTATACGATAAATGAACTGGATAACGAAGCAGTTGCGTTGGGGGTATTTCAGCTTATCACCTTCAGCGGAGCTCATATAGAAAAGAACGGAACCCCAACGGAGGTATCTCTGAAAAACCTGTTATACAAAGCTGTACGAATCGCTCTGATTAGCGTGGTTAACCAAATATCTCTGAAACTGCTCGTAAGCGGCAACAGCTTTGTAACCGGTGACTACGGCTTCTATCTCACACCGGAAGTGCGTACTACCCCAATGGTTGACACGGTGATTAACAACTCCATCCGCGAGGTTATTTTGCGAAGCAAGCAAAAGGTTGATGGTATTCTTATCAAAGATTATTATGAGAAGGACAAGGCTTTGCTGCAGAAGCTGGTTAGTCACGGATACCTTGAATTCAGGGTAAATCCTAATATGATTCTGCAGATCCGCCCGCACTGGCATACTTTTGTTGATTACCTGGAGGATATGGTTTCCAAATACCGTACCCGCATGCGTAAAGCCTTGAAAAGGGCCTCCGCTCTTCAGGTGCGGGAAATGAATGTTGCAGAGATTCAAAAACGCCTGCCAGAAATCCGGATACTGTACAATAATGTTCTCAATGAAGCAGCTTTCAAATTGGGCTCCTTACCACCCGAAGTATTTTTCGCAATAAAAAGTAATCTGAAAGAGAAATTCGGCATGATAGGGTTTTTCGAGGCCGACAGGATGGTAGCTTTCATCACTTATTATCTGCATAAAGAAGATTTGGTGGCCGGTTACATGGGTATAGATCGCACCGTCAATCAGCAATATGACCTATATCTGAATATCCTGCTCAGGCTGGCAGAAACTGCCATTCTGAGAAAAATGAAGCGGGTTATATATGGGCGCACTGCCATGGAAATAAAAAGCTCCGTAGGAGCCGAGCCCTATCCGATGTATTTGTATGTCAAACATCGGTCAGTTTTGATAAATAAGATTATCCGGCAAGTGATAAAATTCCTCTCCCGCGAAGAAAAATGGACCAAGAGAAACCCCTTTAAATCCGACCGCTGACGGATGGAGCATCGGGGTTATTTCTCATTATTGCGGGAAATGTTGATTCATCACGGTTATTTTGATTGTCTTGCTTTTGGGTGATGAGACTATTGGTTGCCTTCCTTATAGTTTTTCTGTTTGCTGTGCTGCTTTTGTGGCACTACCTGCCGGTTTTGCTCGTGAAATCGTTGTCCGGAGAAACTGCCGTACAGATAGTACCAGACCATGTGCGTACACCCGTCACACAAGAGATTGAGCGCATGCCGGGGCTATTGGACGAACTACGTCAGGAAGGTATTGAGTTAACTCTGGATGACCTTATTGAAGCTATAGATAAAGCCAGCGTGGCAGAAATAACCGCTGTGATGAGCGAACTGGAAAAAAAACAGATAACCAGTCGGAGTCAGCTGGTGGAGATACTACTGAAAAACATGCATCTTGGTAAGCTCCATGATAAAAAAATCCTTATGGAAGTATTGCAAAAAGTGGAAATGCAGGCTATTCAAAAATGGGTGCAACTAACCCGGGATTATGGCAAGCCTTATCCCCTTACGGTGCCGCTGGCAAAAGAAACCCTGAAGGGCCTTCTCATTGCCAGAAAAAAGGAAGTTGAACGGCAACTGAATCGGTAATGATGATGGTTAAAATGTGGATAACCACGAAATCGAAAAAAAAATATAAACCGTAATAGTCGCTTTTGTCCCCCTCTTTTGTTACATTTGTGCCATTGCTAACTATCAAAAAAAAACGACTTAACACCATGCAGAAGAGTTTTACATTTTTGAGCCTGTTGATCTTTATGGGAGGAACCTGGTTACCGGGATATTCCCAATCTACTTTTAGCACGATTCGGAGTATAGTACAGGCAAAGTGTGCTACCTCCGGTTGCCATGATGGCAGTGTGGCTGGCGCTTTTGATGCAACCGTATCTGCCGGTGATCTTTACGACATGCTCATAAACGGCATTCCCGAAAATCAAACTGCAGTTCAAAAAGGAAACAAACTCGTAGAACCCGGACACCCCTACAACAGCTTTTTCCTCAGAAAAATAGCCGGTCCGGAATTTGACCCCTTCATGACCCTGGATGCCGGTGAATCAGATAATAAGCATGCTTACAATGCCTCCGCCCCCCTATTGGAAAAATATGAGATTGAGCTCATCCGGCAATGGATTATCAAAGGCGCACCGGAAACGGGGAATGCAGTAAACTATCCATTGCTGCAGGACTATTACATCAATGGGGGCACACCCTTTATTCCTGTACCACCGGCACCTCAGGCAGGAAAAGGAATTCAATTCAGAATGGGACCGATTTTCCTTGCTCCTGGAGAAGAGATTGAAGTAATGAAAAAAGAGTATGTACGCAATCAAAGCGTGGCTAAAATTTCTCGCATGAGTGGGTATATGACCACGCAGTCACACCATCTTTTATTGTTTAAAATGGATGACAATGGCAGAAGCACCCGCGAAGGCACCCGGGTCGTTCCTTTGGAAGGACAACCTTTCAACAACGGAACCCTTACCGGTGCATGGCAGGATGATGGAGACCTAAATCTGCCCGAAGGCACTGCGTTTATCTGGGATGCCAATACAGTACTGGATTTTGATTACCATATCACCAACCGGGGCAACAATGAAATTCTCCCTGCGGACTTCTATTTAAATATTGAGTTCTATGATCTGCCCTCGCCACCCATAGAAATGCATGCCCAGCTGGAAAATGTCATAGCGCTCCTGCTTCCTATGGGCGAATCTGTCAGAACAGACGTGCACCGCCCGGGCGGAGGTACCCGTTACATCTGGCTTATCACCACCCATACCCACAAATTCGGAACGGATTATGACATCTATCTGCGCAATCCTGATGGAAGCCGCGGAGAACAGATATATGAGGGCTTCTATGACGTGAATTATGAATATCCGGTAGGATATTACGACTGGGAGCATCCTCCAATCAGAAAATTTGAACCCGAACTGAAACCATTTAACGGCTCTGACGGACTGATTTTTGAAACCAGATGGGATGTAACAGGTCCCTGTACCCTGCCTTCTTTTCTGGGGTGCGTGTCCTTTGGCCTTACAACTGCTGATGAGATGCAGCTTTTCACGTATCTGTACACCAATGAACCTGTGCCCGCCAAGCCCACCAGCGTGCAGACTTTGGGAAGTGATGTACAATATCTGACCGTTTACCCCAATCCGGCAAGTGACCATGCTGTGGTTACCTATACGGTTGAAAAGCCGGCTCAGGTAAGCGTAGAACTGTTTGATGTGATGGGCAAAAAAATAGCCACCCTGCAAGATGAGAAACAAACTGCAGGCACCTACAATCTTCAGATGCCTACCCAACAGATGAGTCGGGGGGTATATTTTGTTTCACTCAGTGTAGACGGAAAAGTCATCGGTACACGCAAAGTAACTTTGCTGTGACCGAAAACCGACCGAAAACATAAGCCGCCGGGAATAAGCCTGAGGCGGCTTTTGTTTTTTAATGACTACACCGCCTCGGCCTACGGATGCCTTACCACACCAGGTGCCTACGAAATAAAATTTTTAATTTTACCGAAGAGCAGAGCAGCTATGCACTATCATACCCTTGGGAAGATACCTCCTAAACGACACACCCAATTTAAAAAGCCAGAAGGGGGATTATATGCCGAGCAATTGGTATCAACAGAAGGCTTCTCTGACATCTACTCGCTTTTCTATCATATTCATCCTCCAACTCAAGTCCTTAAGGTGGATAAGCCCTATTCCGTTGCTCCGCAGATTGCTGAGGAAGGCAACATGCAACACCGTGCCTTTGAAGGGTTTCTTGTGAAGCCCCAGAAAGATTACCTGAAAAGCAGGGTTCCCGTGCTGGTAAATGCTGACTGTCAGATATCTCTGGCTGCACCTACGCACTCATTTGACAAAAATTTCTTTAAAAATTCCTCCGCAGATGAACTCATCTTTGTGCACGAGGGTGGGGGTACCTTAAAAACACCCTACGGCAGCCTCCGTTTCCGCTCAGGAGATTATCTGATTATTCCGCGCGGGACGATATACCAGATTACATTTGATGATAAAAATAACCGCCTGCTCATCGTTGAATCCTTCAGCCCTATAAGAACTCCTAAACGTTATCGTAACGCTTTTGGTCAGTTGCTGGAACATGCCCCGTACTGCGAAAGAGACATACGCAAACCCGCAAATCTGGAAACTTTTGATCAACGGGGTGACTTTCTCATCTACATAAAAAAACAACATCTCATTTATCCCTACCATTATGCTACACATCCGTTTGATGTGGTAGGATGGGACGGCTACCTGTATCCGTATGCTTTTTCTATTCATGACTTTGAGCCCATTACAGGTCGTATTCATCAGCCTCCTCCGGTGCATCAGACTTTTGAAGCAAGAAATTTTGTTGTTTGTTCATTCGTGCCGCGCATGTATGATTATCACCCATTAGCTATACCTGCTCCCTATAATCATAGTAATGTGGATTCGGATGAAGTGCTTTATTATGTGGAGGGAGAGTTTATGAGCCGTAAACATGTAAGCCGTGGCATGATATCTCTGCATCCTATCGGCATTCCGCATGGCCCGCATCCCGGTGCGGTTGAAAGAAGCATAGGAGCGAAAGAAACACGCGAACTTGCAGTGATGATTGATACATTCCGCCCGCTTAAACTAACCCGGCAGGCGTTAGATATAGAAATAAAGAACTATTATAAAAGCTGGGTGGAATGAGTAAAACGGATAACAGCGCAATACAACATCAGCTAAAAAATTCTAAACCATGGCAGTCCTTAAAGAACAAACAAAAAAAGTGTCTGCAGCCGAAGAAGATTTTTTACCAATCCACGGAACCGACTATGTAGAGTTTTATGTAGGAAATGCCAAACAGGCAGCCTACTTCTATGCGCATGCCTTCGGTTTTCAGCCTCTGGCCTATGCAGGTCTGGAAACAGGCTCAAAGGATAAAGCGTCCTACGTGCTGAGGCAAGGTAAAATAACGCTGGTGTTGACCACCAGCCTGACTCCGGATAGCAGCATAGCGCAGCATCATCTCAAGCATGGCGATGGAGTAAAGGTCATTGCCCTTGAGGTGGACGATGCCGTACGCTCTTTTCAGGAAACAGTGAAACGCGGTGCCCGGCCCTATCTGCAACCCGAAGTGCTGGAAGATGAAGAAGGAAAGTTAGTACGCTCCGGTATCCATACCTACGGTGATACGGTGCATCTTTTTATTGAACGCAAAGAATATAAAGGAATATTTATGCCGGGCTACCGGCCCTGGAAGGCTCCTTATGTTGTGCAACCTGTCGGATTAAAGTATATTGATCACATGGTTGGCAATGTAGAACTCGGTAAGATGAATTACTGGGTTGAATTCTATAAAAATGTGATGGGATTCAAACAACTCGTATCTTTTGATGATAAGGACATTTCCACCGAATATACTGCTCTGATGAGTAAGGTGATGGCTAATGGGAATGACAGAATCAAATTTCCGATTAACGAACCGGCTCGGGGCAAGAAAAAATCACAGATAGAAGAATATCTGGACTTTTACCAGGGGCCTGGCGTTCAGCATATAGCCATGGCTACCGAGGACATTATTTTCACTGTGAGTGAGCTTAGAAGGAGAGGCGTTGAATTCCTTTACGTGCCAGACAACTATTATGACACAGTAGCTGAACGCTGCGGCACCATTGATGAACCGGTTGAAGAGCTTAAAAAACTGAATATCCTGGTGGATCGGGATGACGAGGGGTATTTATTGCAGATATTCACAAAACCTGTTGAAGACAGACCTACCGTTTTCTATGAAATCATTCAACGCAAGGGAGCTCGTTCATTCGGGAAAGGTAATTTCAAGGCACTCTTTGAATCCATTGAACGGGAACAGCAACTGCGGGGTACGCTGTAAAACTGCTTTATTTACTTCCTATATCCTGTATTCATGTGCACTCACTCGTATTAACCTGCACATAAGCAGGCATAGCTCTATGGTTAACCATTATGGAATAAAAATAAAGCCAGTAGGGAATAAACGGCATTTTTATTATCTTGGATTAGAATATGATTGCCGTTTGGATACTTCAAAATATTCTAGCCGTTGCTCTGCTGGAAATTTACGAGCCTGAGCAATACATTGAGAAGCTTCTTTATGAATATTGGTATATAGTTCTTCCTCTTCTGGCAATCTTTTTATTTCTGGTCATCCGTTGGCGCATACGCAAGATTGAATCCGGTGATTAATATACAGAGCTATTTTACGGAACCGTAAATTCGCATCCGGAATGGAATACTATTTCATTACCGGTAGCAGTCGTGGCATAGGCAAAGCGCTGGTAACGGCCCTTTTGGAGAAAAAAGGTGTTCACATAACCGGTATATCCCGCAACAACACACTTGTACATTCAGCCTACAACCACGTCAGTATGGATTTAGCCGATGTAGAGTCTGTGGCTGCTTACCGTTTTCCCGAATATACAGATGCTACCCGCCTTGTACTTGTAAACAATGCTGCTACCCTGGAAGAAGTTAAGCATCTCGGACATCTGGCCCCGCAGACTATCATCCGTGAATACACAATTAATCTTATCGCGCCTGCCTTATTGATGAACGCCTTCATCCATACCTATCAGGATTATACATGCAGAAAGCTTATCATAAACATTACTTCCGGAGCCGCACAAAATCCTTATGACGGCTGGGCGGTGTACTGTTCATCCAAGGCTGGCTTAGATATGCTCACCCGGGTTGCCGCCACTGAACAGGCCTCAGGCAAAAGGCATCCGATAAACGTGCGGGCCATTGCGCCCGGGGTGGTTGAAACTGCCATGCAGGAAAAACTGCGGCAAGCGGATGCGGAGCATTTCTCCGCAAAACAAAAATTTATTGATCTCTATGTTCAGCAGAAATTATATGATCCACGGGATGTGGCCACCCGGCTGATGCAGATCATGGAACACCCTGAGCATGTGCGGGATATAGTATCCCGTATTGTACTTTAACCTGCAAGTAGGTTGCAACCGCGCAACTCTGCTGTATCCATTCGGCCTAATACTTCAAAGGTTCCATCCGGATAAAGCTTACCCAGGTCTCCGGTTTGAATGAAGCTGCAGGAATACACATTCGTCAAATCAATAACATTGATGGCTCCGGTTTTACCATAGGGCAGAAAAGAAGCCGGGTCGTAAGGGTCTCTTATCAGGATGCGCATCCATGGAGGACATCGGAACAATCCGTTTTTCAGAGCGTAGGCCTGGGAAAGCAGTTCAGTCATTCCATATTCTGAACAGATGCGATCCGTGCCGAAACTTTTCATGAGGCGCTCATGCAGTTCAGCACGGGTGATTTCTTTGCCGCGCCCTTTCATACCTCCGGTTTCCATTACGGTGGTGTGGCGCAACGGAAGCGGAAATTGTTCGGCAAAGTCAAGCAGGGCAAACGAAACGCCTAAAAGGAGCGTTTTCTGAGAACACTCTTCAAGCTCCAGCAAGCTCTGGTGCAATTGATCAAAGGCATAAAGAAAAAAGCCCTGTTTCGGATGTGCACTCAATTGCATCAGATGATTTACCATGTAAACCAGTGACGAGTGCGACCGATCAAGATAAGAAGGCAACAGGGCAAGAATGCAGAAATCCTTCGGGTTGCCCAAAAAAATATGGAACGCTGCGGTAAGACTTTTTTCATAAAGTGATTTATCAGCAATGTAATGGCGGGAAGGGGTTTGACCAGTGGTGCCACTGCTTTCAAAAACAAGCTCTACAGGACGGGTGCCCGTGATGATGCGGTGGGTTTTAAAAAATTCAATAGGCAGAAATGGAATTTCTTCTATGCGCGAGACAGATGCCGGTGTTTTTCCGAGCAGCCTGATAAACTCTCCGTAAACAGCATTTTGAGCAGCCTGCAGCCGGAAAATGTCCAGAGCCACCTTGGTGAATTCCTCTTCACTGCCTATGGCAAAAATGCGGGGTATTAGTGCAAAAGTTTGTTTATCCAAATGCCGGATGAGTTATGGTAAAATGCTAATATTGGTAATCAGATTTGCTGTGAAGAAAATTAAAACTTATTGGATGATTGGGCTTATGGCCTTTGCTGCCGGGTGCTCCAATCCGCCTGACTATCCGGTGGAGCCTGTATTAAAGCTGGTATCGTTATCGCGTAATGTAATCTATCAAAATCCCACCGGCAGTAGCCCGGGCGATTCGGTAAGGGTGATTTTTGAGTTTACTGATGGCGATGGCGATTTGGGGTTTGAAAACTATCAGTCTGAAAGCTGTAACTTGTGTGACACTCTGGATTGCTATGAACACAGCACTTTGAGTTTGTTTTTATTTGATAACCGACAGCCCGGATGTCTTATTCCCTATAATTTACCATACATTCCTCCGCGGGGGAGTTCAGATGCTATTTCCGGAACCATTGACCTGGTTATTTCCTCCATTTGCTGCATTAAGAATTCTTTTCCCTGTCTTCCGTACCCTGGACAAACCGATACGGTAATTTATTCAGTGCAAATCAGGGATCGCGCAGGAAACCGGAGCAGCCGCCTTGAATTGCCCCCGATAACCATCATTTGTAACTGATTGTCTGATCAGGAGCTGAAGCTATAGGCTGCTTTTTATCCATATTTAGTTAATGATGAAAGTACCGCAGTACAAATTGCTGCCGCTACTGATTTTGTAGATGTAGGTGCCTGCTTCCAGCATTTCATTGCCCAGTGTGATGGTTCTGCTGGATGGATTTACCACAGAAGCAACCCAGCCATTGGTTAGGCTATAGATATCTACCTGATTGATGGGAAGTGTGTTTTCCAGGCTAATGGTAATCTGGTTACCGACTGCAGTTTCTTTAACGGAACCATACCTGCTGAGAAGTTCTTCTTCATTTACCCGGGTACGAATATTTAGGGCTTTCAGGTAAGCGTCAATATCATGATCCTTGCCAGCCTCCGATTGATCTGTTAAAACCATATGTATATCTGCAGACGTATTAACACAGTCTTTTGCATAAAGTCTGGCATAGAGTGCCATTTGAACGATGAGAAGTACAAAGAGGAGAATTGCAATTTTTTTCAGCATAGCTAAGTGTTTTAATTGTTGGAGACCTATTCTAAATCTGCAGAGAGGGAAACCAGAGAGTGGAAACGATTGATGAGGGTAATGTAATACAAAGGTCCAGTGCTGTCAAATTTTTTTTTAAATGATTTATTGAAAAATAATTTTACCTGTGAGCAGGGTCTGTTTCCCCGAAATATGATAATAATAAATACCAGGGGACAGATCTTCCCGATGAAGAACTATTGTTGATGTGTGGATATTCTCAATCCACCGGCAAAGCTTACCTGAAGCATCTTGTAATTTCAGCGAGTAACTTTCTGCCTCCATGTTTTTCATATCTAGAATTACCGAATGCTTTGCGGGTACGGGAAATACATGAACTCCCTTTTCCCGGGTTATCCTGGAAGGCGTGTATGTGCTCAGGAGAGTATCCATAAGAATATCGGGTTTTATCTCAGCAGGAAAGGACTCCGCAATATCAAACGTGGTTACATATAATCGCGATGGATAGCTATGGTATCCTGCCAGCACAAAGTGCTGTGCATCCTTAGTGTGAAAGTCGCGTAGCACAGCGTCAAAATATTTTTGCCATCGGATATTTCCATTTGCATCAGTTTGTATCAATACTGACTGGCATTTGCCGTCTTCATTTTTTGCGGTTCCCAGAAAAACAATTGCCGAAGGAAAGGCTTTGACTTTAAAGTAGCGGCCACCGCAGGCATCGGCCAAACGTTTCGTCCAAATCACATTCCCGGCAGAGTCCAGCTTTATTGCATCCATACCGCTGGAATAACCGTTCAAAAAGATATTTCCTTCTGCAGTAATGTCTAATCCGTAGCCGAAATTGTTTTCAGTGCCACCGTAGGTTTTTGACCAAAGCAGCTGCCCCTGCCCGTTTAATTTTACCAGAAAATAATCCGCATCATTAGCCGTGGTTTTGGGTTCTACCCATCCGAAAGCAATCACACTGCCGTCAGGGAAGGGTTTGGCGGCATGGAACTGTTCATTACCATCATTTTCTTCCCGGTATATCCATATCATTTTACCGGAGGTATCCAGTCTGGCTATGTAGCTGTCCCGGGGTCCGGGAGCCGGGGTGGGAGTGTAAATACCCATAATCAGAAACCCGTCCGCAACTGGTTCAATAGCGGTAATCATATGGTTGAATAATGAATCAAACAGGGTACGTTTCCACAGCATATCTCCCCCTGGGGTAACCTTGAATAGAAAAGCTGTATCATACACGAAACCGGCATGGTTGCCACCCCCGAAAATCAGGTTTCCGTCTCCACATGGTTTCATGATTCCGTTAAAAGGCTGGTTTTTCAGATATGCAATGGAATCACCTCTTTCTGTTAGGAAAAGTAATCCGCCTTGCCATCCCTCCGCATGACCGCTGCAGTTGTAAGCAGAAGAAATTACCCATTGGCCTGAAGGCAGCGGGCTCAGCGACACCGCTTCCTCATAACAGTCTGTATTTCCGATACTTTTCTCAAAAGGTGTGTAGCCACATAGAATCAATCCCCCCATCATAGCCATTCCCCGCAAAATCTTTTTCATTTGTATCTCGTTTTTCTGAAACATAGTTATCTCTCTGATCGTAACAGAGGGTGCAGAGTGGGACGGTGCAGGCGTGCTGAGTGTTGTTAGATAAACTTGCTTTCCCGGAAAGTCAAGTTTTTGTGGGGTTAGGATACAGTACGCCTGCATTTTTTTTTTTGCCCTGCGAGCAATAATATTTTCTGCTGTACTCTGAATATTCGTTTTTATCTTGCTTTCGTCTCACAACAACCACTTAGCTTCACCCTGATATAACTAGTTTTTCTTGAGGAATGACTGCAAGGACTGATATCCGGCTTTCCCTGCGAATGAAATATTGCCTCCTTTTTGCAGTGCCGTTTCTGATATATCTGCAGGTGGTCAGCTTTGATTTTTCATTTCATGATGACGACATTATGATCCTTGAGTCGGCCGACAAGCTGCGCACTTTTGGAATAGATGATTTTTTGTTCACCGATGCATGGATGCGCAAAGCGGAAATTGAGCTGTATCGTCCCCTTCAAAGCATGACCTATGCACTGGATTATCGCATAGCGGGTATAAAGCCGGGCATATACCACCTGCATAATCTGGTGGTGTTTTGTTTTTCTGTTCTTTTGATTTTTACTCTTCTTCTTCGGATAGGCTTTCAGGAAACATTAGCCTTTTGGCTTTCGCTCTTTTATGCCGTGCATCATCTGATGGTGCATGTGGTATGCTGGATACCTGCACGCGGAGATGTGTATCTGGTGTTTTGGGGCATGTCCGGTCTGCTAGCTTTTCACCATGGATGGAAGCATGGGAAAATCACCTGGATTATTGTAGCGGTGCTCTGCTATTTCTTTGCGCTGCTGTCTAAGGAAAGCGCTGTTACTTTACCCTTGTTGATGCTCCTTTGGGGATGGTATGAAGGGCAGTGGAAGCGCAGACATCGGGTTATAGTGTTTGCTATTTTGCTGCTGGGATTGGTTACTGCCGCTTATTTTATGCTCAGGCACGATGCTGTTCTTCGGACAGAGTTTGTGGGGTTGTCTTCTTTAAAGTATAATGCGCCCACCCTGCCTGAAGAAGTTTTTAAGTTTTATATACCGGCTTTTTTCAGCGTGATGCCCGGGTTCAAAACACCTGTAACCCTGATAGGTGTGGGAATAATTGGAGGCCTTGCCCTTCTGACCTGGTGGCTACGAAAAAAAATCTACCTCGGGCGCATCATGCTGGGAATAGCTTTCTTTCTCATTACCCTGTTACCTTCGGTCATGTATAAGCCGGTTTTTGCCGGATATGCCTATGATTATATTGACCACCGCATGTTCATGAATGGTATCGGGCTATTGATTTTTACCGGAGAATGGGTTCGTTTTTCCATCGGTGCTTTTGGCCTGAGAGCCTGGACTGCCTTTCTTGCAATGATTATTCTGCAAGCTGCCATGACTGTGCATTATGCCGGTGTGTATAAGGATTTTGAAACCTATTATCAGAATGCAGTCACAACCAATCCTCGGTCGGGCTTTGCATTGTACAATTATGCCATTCTGCTATCCGCACGAAAGCAGCAATATGATGAGGCAATGTATTGGCTGGATAAAGCAGCTGCACTATATCCGCGTGAGTATATGTATCAAAAAGGCAAGGCGACCGTAGCTTACCAGATGGGAGATTTTGAGAGCATGGCCAGAATCGCGGAAAACATGATATCCTCTTGGCCTCACGTACATTTTGGGTATTTGTTTATGGGGATGTATCATCTGCACCACAGTAATTATGAAGATGCTGTCCATTTTCTGTCTCGGGCTATTGAACGCAACCCTAATGATGCAGACGGGTATGCCAATAGGGCCAAGGCCTTTCAGGCACTGGGCAATCATGCGGCTGCAATTAAAGACTGGGACAAGGTCATTGAAATGAATCCACACTATGCAGAAGCTTATTATGAACGTGGTAACCTGTATGGTAATTTGCAGGATTATAAGAAGGCTCTATCCGATTATGACAGGTACGTGAGTCTACGCCCGCAGGACCCAAGAGGATACTTTTATCGCGGACAGGCTTATTGCCTTATCGGCAAGAAGGATTGGGGCTATCGGGATTTGCAAAAAGCTGCTCTGCTGAATGCAGGCGATGATGCGCAGATTATGCGGGTTGCCCGTCAGCTCTGCCGCTAAACATTATAGCATGTGCTATGCTATCGCAATTTAGCTGAGCCCAGGTAGTTAAAGCATGCCGGTCTCCATCCGGAAATATAGCCGGCAGTGAGCCGTTCCATATGAAATCCTGACTGTTTTAAGAGGGTAGGGATATCCTTATTCAGATGACAGCCCCCGCTAAGGCGTTTCCAGACAGGATTAATCAGATGCTGGAGGCGGCTTACATTCCTGTCGGGGGCAAGTCCATGTTCGCAAAATAATAGCCTTCCTCCCGGTTTGAGTATCCTTCTTATTTCATTTAATGAAGCAAGGTCATTTTTAATAGAACATAAGCTGTAGGTTATTACAACTGTATCCGCACATTGGTCATCCAGCGGAAGGCAATCCGCATTGGCTTGAATCAGCTCCGGCTTAACCTGAGCAGGCTGCTTTTCTGCCAGACGAAGCATCTCAGCAGAGCTGTCAAGAGCCCAAAGATGACTAACCGCAGCGGGATTGTAATAGCGGAAGTTTAATCCAGAACCTGCAGCAATTTCCACTACACGTCCTCTTGCCTGAGGGATGAGTTTTTCTCGTTGTTGCATGGCAGGCTTCAGAGAGCACACAAAATGCACCAACCGGGGTAATACATATTTATCATAGAGCCGCATAAAATCATAAAATTAAGGGGTCCATAGTGCCGGAGTTTTGAAGCATGCAGCTTGGACACCTATATTTTTTTTAGATAACTTTGAGAGCATGGAAGCTTACGCTCAGGCGTTGAATATTGCCATACCAGTGTTTTTGGTGCTGATTCTTCTGGAATTTGCCTACAGCCGCATCAAGGGCCTGAAAACATCCAATTCCATGGATACTATATCCAGCCTGAGCTCTGGTATTACAAATGTAACCAAAGATGTTCTTGGGCTGAGTATTGCGGTAGTGTCTTACTCATGGCTGGAACAACGCATAGGTATATTTGATATAAAAAGTGGAGTACTGGCATACGTTCTGGCCTTTATCGGAAAAGACTTTGCCGGCTATTGGATTCATCGTATGGAGCACCGGGTGAATTTTTTCTGGAACCGCCATATTATTCATCATAGCAGCGAAGAGTTCAACCTGCCTTGTGCGTTACGGCAATCGGTGTCAGAGATATTTTCATTTTCTGCTTTTTTTCTTTTCCCGATGGCCTTGATTGGAGTGCCTGCTGAGGTTTTTGCGGTGGTAGCACCCATACATCTGTTTTTACAGTTCTGGTATCATACCCGGCATATCGGGCGTTTAGGTTTTCTGGAATACTTTCTTGTTACGCCTTCTCACCATCGTGTACATCATGCTATTAATCCGGAATATCTGGATAAAAATTTCTCTCAGATCTTTATTATCTGGGATAAGTTATTTGGTACTTTCCAGGAGGAAAAAAAGGATATTCCTCCTGTGTATGGAGTAAAACGGCCTGTACGCACATGGAATCCGCTGATTATAAATTTTCAGCATGCCTGGCTGGTCATCCGGGATGCATGCAGAACGAGAAGCTGGTGGGATAAAGCACGTATCTGGTTTATGCCTACAGGCTGGCGCCCCCCGGATGTGGCTGAAAAATATCCTGTAGAAACCCTTGAAGACGTATACAGCCTGAAAAAATATGCCCCCAAGGCTTCAAAGTTTTTAATTGCATGGTCATACCTCCAGCTAATCGTAACGTTGCTACTCAGTTTGTACCTTTTCAACCGTATTGCATACATTCCCTACGAACAGGTTTTATTGTACGGAGGCTTCATCTTTTATTCAGTTTTCTCCTATACCACTTTGATGGACAGAAAATCCTATGCATGGGTGCTGGAAGGTATAAGAGCACTATTGGGGATATCCGTTATTGTTGCCACCGGAGATTGGTTTTACCTTTCTGAGATAATTCCCGCGGGGGATCTGCTCGTGGCGGGCTACTTTGTTCTGTCATGGGCCGTGGTGGGTGCTCTGGTGAAGTGGGATATAAACAGAGAAGAGCACGGGCACACATCCCATGCTTTAGCCACATCAAGTGTCAATGCATAAGTATAAAACACATAAACTATTCACCTGCTGCAATGCAGCTGTAAAAGGAGGAGTAGCTCTATTACTGCTGATTGCATTTTTGCTGCCCCAGGCGGAAAAGATTATACATGATTTTCATCACCTTAATGATTACAGGTGCACCGAAAAGTCTGCTGCTCATTATCATGAAGAAGCACATCATTGTGCCTTTTGTCATGCTCTTATCTTTCCCGGAGACCAGGGGTTTTATACAGATAAGCTTGCTCAGATTTCAGGGTGTTTTTTGTTTACTCATCTAAATAATCCTTTTACACCACGTTGTAATAACAGCACCGTTTCTCTGCGCGGGCCGCCTTTCTGCATTTAGTCTCCTGAGCGGATTATCCGCTCCACTTTTCCCCGTTTTTTCATGAGTTCCGTTTTATTTCTCTCCGTGAGAGAGAGTTTGGTTTTAGTAAGCCCGTGTTATGTTTAGAATAATCCTATTGTTTATTGTTGTCTTACCTATGGGGGTACTGGCTCAGGATCCGGTGTGTAGTCTTACCCTTTCGGGGTATGTACTGGATGCCCATGACGGCACCCCGCTGGCTTATGCCTCTATCCAGATTAAGGAAACCGGACAGGGCACCATTGGGGATAGCACAGGCTTTTATAGACTTACCGGGCTGTGTCCCGGCGAATATACGGTTGTATGCACGCACGTGGGATGTAAGCCGGTTGAATTAAAAATCCTAATTCGGAATCATACTAGCCGCAACTTCTATCCCGAGCATCATGAAGAGGAGCTAAAAGCAGTGGAGGTTAAATCTGCACGCGGAGAAAAGACTACAGCCACTGTTGAACACATGGAGGAAACCACAGTGATGGCAAATGCCGGCAAAACCTTTGCTGATGCCATTAGCACGATGACAGGCGTAAACCTGTTACAGACAGGCCCCACCATTGCAAAACCCGTTATTCACGGACTGCATAGCAGCCGGCTACTGATTATCAATAACGGAGTGCGGCAGGAAGATCAGCAATGGGGTACGGAGCATGCACCTGAAGTGGATTTGCTTACTGCTGAGAGCGTTAAGGTGATAAAAGGAGCAGGAGGCCTGCGCTATGGCTCCGATGGCATCGGAGGAGTGATTTTATCAGAACCTCCGGCTTTGAAACATGACAGATTAAGCGGTGACCTGCATACGGCCTTTATGTCCAATAATTGCGGGACGCTGCTTGCTGGAAGAGTACAGGGAGGCATTCCTAAATGGAAGAGTGTTGGCTGGCGCATACAAGGCAGCGTAAAAATTGCCGGAGACAGCAAGGCTCCGGAATACAATCTTTCCAATACCGGCCTGCGCGAATATGGGGTATCCGTTGCTACCGGATTCAGCAGGAAGCAGTATCAGACAGAGCTCTACTACAGTTTTTTGTTAAAACAGCTGGCAATTCTGCGTGCTTCACATATTGGCAATCTTACTGACCTGCAGAATGCTCTTGGCAGCAGCCGACCCTGGTATGTGGATGATTTTACTTTTCGCATTCAGAATCCATGGCAGGCTTCAGCCCATCATTTGCTGACATGGAAAGCGCATAGCAAATTAACTGAAAAATGGAAGCTCTTCTCTCAGTTGGGTTTTCAGTTTAACCACCGCAGAGAATTTGACATCAGAAGAGGAGGTAAATCAGATATTCCGGTAATCAACCTCCATCTCCAAACCTATACTATTGATTTAGCGGTTGAGCATCATCAAGGTCAATGGCATATCACCGCGGGCGCTGCAGCGATGTATCAGAACAACCATAATGTGCCAGGCACAGGGGTTTTCCCTTTGATTCCGGATTATAACCTCGCATCAGCCGGGGCTTTTGTTATTAGCCGTTATGTAACAAATAAAGCTGAAGCGGAAGCGGGCATACGGTATGACTTTAAACACTTTCTTGCCAAACGCTTCAATACAAGCAATACACTCACCGAAAGTGTCCGTGTGTTTCATAATATGGCAGCCGTACTGGGCGGGTTATTCAGATTGCCCTATCATATGTCCTTACGCGTCAATACCGGAATCAGTGAGCGGCCTCCGGCAATACATGAGCTTTATAGCCAGGGGCTGCATCATGGTGCTGCTGCTATTGAAGAGGGAGATGAAACCCTGAAAACGGAACGAGCATTCAAAATAGGCGCCTCGCTGGAGTATCAGCTGCGTAACCGGATAGAGACATCCATCTATGGTTACTACTACTACTTTCTTGGCTATATCTATCTGGCTCCGCAGGAAGAGCTTCGTCTGACCATAAGAGGAGCCTTTCCTGTTTTTCAATATGCACAGACACGTGCTTCTCTCGGAGGTATTGATTTTTACGCCAAAGCCGAAACATTTAGAAATCTATATTTCCGCTCCAAATTCACTCTTCTGCGGGGCAGGGATATTTCCGCAGGCGGTTATCTGTACGGCCTCCCGGCAGACCGTTTTGAAAACAGAATTTCCTACGAGAGGGCAAAATGGGGAAGGCTGGAGAAAGTAAGCTTTTCCCTTGGGGTAATTCATGTGCTGAAACAAAAGCGTGTCCTTGAGGGAGCTGATTTTGCACCGCCTCCTGATAGCTACTGGCTGCTAGGTGCTGCTGTAGGTGCAACTCTTCCGCTGCAGAAATATAAGAGCATTTCCTTTTTACTGGAAGGAGATAACCTACTGAACAAAACCTATCGGGATTATATGAACCGTTTTCGGTACTATGCCGATGAACCCGGAGTGAACGTTAGTCTGCGCATACATCTTAAGTTTTGATTTTTAAACCTTAAATATTTTAATTATGATTAACAAAAATGCAATCTGTTTTACACTTGTGATATTGGTCATTGCCTGTATCTGGTGTTTCCCTGCATGCAATGACCCGGAGCCCGTTAATCCGGAAGAGCTTATTACTAACCTTGAAATAACTTTTATTCCCGATGGAAGCGGTGACGCCAAAGTGTTCCGCTTTATAGACCCGGATGGTGATGGCGGCAATACTCCGCAAATTACTGCTGACACCTTATCGCCCAACACGTGGTATTCTGTGCAGCTGGAAGTATTGAACACATCTTTGTCGCCACCAGATACCATAACGCAGGAAATTAAAGCTGAGGCTGAAGCTCATCAGTTTTTTTATCAGGTTTCTGCCGGGCTGCATATTTCGTTCACATATGCTGATGCCGATGCTGACGGCAAGCCTATTGGAGTTTCCATGCGCGCACAAACCGGAGCTCCCAGTACCGGACAGCTAATCGTTACCCTGCGCCATGAGCCAGATAAGAATGCCCCGGGCGTAGCAAATGGAGATATCACGAATGCCGGAGGAGATACTGATATTGAAGTGGTTTTTAGTGTAGTGATTCAAAACTGATTGGGCGGAGAAACCCTAACGAATAAGGGTTAAACTGCCTTTGAAATACCGCGGGTTTATGGTGTGAGAGGTGTTATCATTAAAA
This sequence comes from Chitinophagales bacterium, assembly GCA_026003335.1. NCBI lineage: Bacteria > Pseudomonadati > Bacteroidota > Chitinophagia > Chitinophagales > Chitinophagales bacterium. The sequence goes on from BPHB01000003.1 coordinate 201,595, forward strand.
TCCGCCTCCACATGATACACATAAACACCCGGATTACACTCCTTGCCGCGATAGGTGCCATCCCAGCCTACAGTGGGATCAGTAGTTTCAAAGAGTTTTTCGCCCCATCGGTTGAAGATGCGCAAACGGAAATGGGTAAAATTGCGGATCTCTACCTTAAACTCGTCATTGATCCCATCCCGATTGGGACTGAACGCATTTGGCACGTAAAGCAGGGGTAGCTGAGCAGATTCAACATGCACCGAAACCTCAAGGGTATCAGTGCAGTTAATGCTGTCTGTAACGATTAGAGTATATGTTATGCTTTCCTGCGGAGCAGCCGTTACGGTTGAGCATGTCGTGCAGTTTAAACCAGTAGAAGGGGTCCAGTTATACTGCAGATTACTGCTTCCACCGGTTACCATGAGCTGTACACTTTCTCCCGGATAAATGGAGGCAGAATCGGGGGTGATTGCAACCGGGATGCTTGACTCCCGTATTTCATACACTGCCCTTGCCAAGCATCCGTTTGTATCACTTACTTCCAGCTGATAGGTTCCGGGAGCTGCATTCAGAAAAGGAGAGTGTACATTTACGGGTTGCCAGGTGTAGTTTTGAAAACCTGCGGGAGCTGCAAGAAAAGCACTATCACCTGCACACACCATAATTATCGTATCCGCAAGAGCTATGCCTTTCACGGAAAGAATAGTTGTATGCACACTATCACATCCACCCGATGCCGACAGAGTATCATGATACATGCCGGGAAGTGTCTGGAAGCTTCCTCCTGCATAAAAACTATCGCCAGCGCAGATGGTAACAGACGCCTGACTGTTGATCACATTACTGACATGAAGGGTAGTAACAATAATACTATCACAACCATTTATACCTATGTAATGATCTGTAAACACACCGGGGGCAGTTTGCCAGGCACCTTGCAGGAAAATGGAATCACCGGCACAAATAGTTCGGGATGTATTTAGTAATGTGGAATCCAATACGCTGAGTATGGTAGTCAAAATGCTGTCACATCCTCCACTCGCGATAAAAGTGTCCCTGTAAATCCCTGAAGCAGTTTGCCATCCCATACCGGCATAGATACTATCACCCCGGCATATTGAGCTGAACACCGTATCCTCAATAGTGTTTTCTACTGCCAGAATGAGCTCAATGATGCTGTCGCAGCCCTGCGTGCCGGCAATTGTATCGCTATAAGTGCCCCCCAGGTTGAGCCACCTGCCGTTGAAAAGAAAAGAATCTCCGCTGCATATGGTAGCGTAAAGGATAGAAATACTGGTATCTGCCCAATATAGTTGTGTCTGTAACACACTGTCGCAGCCGGAGGAGGCCGTAAGGGTGTCGTAAAAAGTGCCGGGAGCCGATTGCCAGGCGCCACCGGCAAAGAAGCTGTCACCGGGACAGATGGTTACGTCACGGGAAGCCGTCAGGGTGGTATTGATAAACAGATGGGTGATGAGCACACTGTCGCAGCCGGAGGAGGCCGTAAGGGTGTCGTAAAAAGTGCCGGGAGCCGATTGCCAGGCGCCACCGGCAAAGAAGCTGTCACCGGGACAGATAGTTACGTCACGGGAAGCCGTCAGGGTGGTATTGATAAACAGATGGGTGATGAGCACACTGTCGCAGCCGGAGGAGGCCGTAAGGGTGTCGTAAAAAGTGCCGGGAGCCGATTGCCAGGCGCCACCGGCAAAGAAGCTGTCACCGGGGCAGATGGTTACGTCACGGGAAGCCGCCAGGGTGGTATTGATAAACAGATGGGTGATGAGCACACTGTCGCAGCCGGAGGAGGCCGTAAGGGTGTCGTAAAAAGTGCCGGGAGCCGATTGCCAGGCGCCACCGGCAAAGAAGCTGTCTCCGGGACAGATGGTTACGTCACGGGCTATCATAAAGGTATCAAAGACCATAACCTGCAGACTCGCAGAATCTGAGCAATTACCCTCAGTAATAATTAACCGAACGGTGTAGGTTCCGGGCAGCGAATAGGAATAGCCAGCAACATCTTCCGTTGTGAGCACAGTACCATCGCCCATTTCCCACCTGAAGGTAGCAGCAGGTCCGTAAATGCCTGTGTTATTAAAGTCAAAGCTGTTTTGGGAAATACATTGCGGAGTATTGACCGCAAAGCTTGCAATAGCCGTAGAAACCGTAATGCTTTTTGATGCCACTGCACTTTGTCCCCGGCACTTGTCGGTAATAGTGACGGAATATATGCCACTGACTAACGGGGTATATGCGACAGAAGAAGCATGCGAGCCGGTGCTCCATAAATAAGTGTATGGCAGAGATAAGCTGCCCGATCCTGCAGCAGACAGGCTGACGGCTGTACCTGCGCAAACCGAATCCGGTCCGATAATGGTTGCGCTGAGGGGCTGGTTGTCTGTAATAAAAAGGGTATCCCGTTTAAACACATTACAGGCGCATACATCCTGATAGGTAAGCATGATACTTTCTGTGCCTTCATTTATACCATCCACGATTGTCCGTATGTGCACAATGGCTGACATCTGGGTGGGGAGAATGACCACGCTGTCAGGAATGGTTTGATAGTCTGTGCCGTTGATAGCCGTGCCGGAGATGGCATAGTGGATGATCAAAGTATCTGCTATGGCACTGCTATCACTTCGGGTAAAGACAAAGGCCCCATCCTGGCAACCTTCGTAGATATTTTTTGTGCCGGAGCTATCGGTAGCCAACAGGGATACATTACTTCCGGAAGTAAAGCTTTTCGCTTTCAGAAAAACTCCGGAATCATATAAATCATCACCCACATCTGCAATGACTATTTTGATATGGTAAGTATCACAGGGCACCACTACCATGGTGGCGGTCAGCGTCACTGTGTAACCATCATATTCGGTAACTGTACCAAAGGTATTGGAAACGTAATAGGCTGAATTCGCCAGCGAAATACAACCTGAGGGCAACTGATTGGGAGCGGGGGAACCGCTGTTGACCGAGTTAATGGCCACGGGGATGGAGGTGCCCGGTATTAAAGCAATATTGGTATTAGGGCTATAGCCAGGACCGGTAACTAGGAATGCAAAGGCATCATTATAAATATCGCAGACAAACTCCGGGTATTCTTCAGAGGCAAAAATATATTCAAAGGTAACGGTATCATTGAATGCAACAAAGTCAAATTCAAGAACGGCAGCATCTTCGGATGGATTTTGTGATAATCCAAACAGCTGATCCAGGTCGGCATCCCCAGGCATTCCCCACCCTTCGGTGGCATCACTGACCGTATTAGGGCCCGGAGCTAAATCAATGTTGCCGGAAGTGAGTAGTACTCCGTTTTTTATCCCTAGTGCATCAGCGTTGTAGAAGTATCCTATGGCCTGTGGCATGCCGGTATAAGTAATGTTAAATGCCTCCACACAGGAGCCCAATAGCACATCCTTTACCAACTGATCATAGGTATATAGAGTATCGTTCGTTATGAGTGGCGGAGCCGGAGGAGGGCAGTTGATGCCTATAGAGGGGACAACATCCTGTGTAGCAAAAACGCCTCCACTGCGCACTAACATGCCGTTGTAGAACACCTGGTAGGAACCATTGCCATATAAGCAACACATGCCATCACCGATTGCATCATAAATAACAAAAGCATAACAGCCGGATGCACTGACGCATACCTGCTGTGTATAGGTTGCCTGAAGAAAGGCAGGATAAGGACCTCCGGAAGTAATGACTGTATTGGTGTTCAAATCATATAGCTCCCATGTAGTTTCATCACCATAAAGATCAGTTTGAATGACAATAGTTACAGTAGCCTGCGGGCATTGGCTATTTCCCTCAATACCCCAACTCACCCAGAACAAAACGAAAATTGCAATAACAAATCGTTTGCTTAAAAGGATATAGTTCATCACCATTAAATTTCATAAATCTGAAGTGAAAAAGAAAAAAAAGCGTTAAAGTGCACGTGCGAAAGATTTAGCAGCTTAAGATATTCGGTAAGTAAGATTGATAGTAATTTTAAAAAGGGTATTAAGGGGATTACATGCAAATATGGTTTCTGATAGGATTGCTTTTGGCAGGGCTTATGAGTGCTGCGGGTTCTAACCTGCAAAATCATAAGCACTCTCCTGCATCCTATCTGCCGGATCTGAATGCACAGCGGCTGTGCCGGTCGTATTTTCCTAACGAGCAGTTGCCGGGCGAAGGAAATGCAATCGTTGAGGAGGTAGTTTCTTTTCTGAAAAAAAATTATTCCTCGTTTCAGATAAAATATTCGGAGCCGGTACTTCTTTTTGACATCACGAGTCCCGGAGGCAGACATCTTACCTTTGAGCAGTATTTTGCGGGTGTGCCGGTATTTGATTCGCAGGTAAAAGTCAATCTGGATAAACAAAACCGTATTCGCTCAGTGTTTGATAATGCCTGGCCCGCTCACTCCTGGAATCCAGATGCACTGAAAGCGTCTTATGCTGCCATGGATGAATCACATATTGTTACTTTTTCCCGGAAAAACTATGGGATAGATACCCCTTTTGTACGGAGCCGAAAAGGCATTGCAGTTGTAAACGACACACCCCGCATATTAGTAGAAATAGAATGGTGGGATATGGAAGCAAATACACACTTTTTAATGTGGACAGACGAAACGTTACAGGTTTATATGAAACGTGACCTCAATGTGTACTTTAGCGACTCTCTGGTGACGGCTCAAGCCATGGTGTTTATCCCCGACCCACTTACTTCAGCGCAAAGGTTTTACGGCCCTCCCTATATAGACGCAGAAGATGCGGATGTACCCGAGCTCAATGCAGAACGCAAACCGGTCTCTGTCCTCGTGACCTATGACGGGACTGCCTACAGGCTGGAAAACCCCTGGGTGTTGATTTACAATCTGAGCCCTCCGGATTCAGCCCCGGTCGTGTCCCAGAGTCCTTACTTTGACTTTACACGTTCCAGGTCGGGATTTGAAGATGCAAATGCGTTTTATCATCTTGCTGAATTTAACCGCTATGTGCACTCTCTGGGTTTTGATAGCCTGGCCAATTTTCAGGTTATTGCAGACCCGCATGCAGGCACACAGGACAATTCAGCCTTTACACCCGGGGCTTTCGGCCCGCAATTGACTTTCGGCACTGGAGGGGTGGATGATGCCGAAGATGCCGATGTCATTATACACGAATATGCACATGCCCTCTCTCATCGGGCTGCTCCTTTTACCAATAATGGTCACGAACGCAAATCGGTGGATGAAGGCATTGGCGACTATTTTGCAACGTCCTATTCAAGAAATATCAGTGCGTTTCGCTGGGCAGATATGTTTACCTGGGACGGACATAATGAGAGCGAACCGTGGGGATGGCCCGGGAGAACTGCACTAACTCACCGTGTGTATGCCCTGCCCGATACAATGCTGAATTACAGCATTCATGACAATGGTCAGATTTTGAATCATGCATTGATGCTCATCTGGGAACAGATTGGCAAGGAGAAAACCGATAAGCTGGTGCTGCAAATGCTCTATAGTCTTGCTTCAAACATGAGAATGGGAGATGCTGCTTTGTTGCTGTTTGATGCGGACTCTGCTTTGTTTCAGGGTGCTAATTACTGTGTTATTTTTCATGCTTTGATGCAGAAAGGCTTTATAGATTCATTTGGCGTACAGGCATGTAAAGTACTGGATACACGTATTCTTGCCGATGCGGGTGAAGACCGGGTTTTGTGTTTTGGAGAACAAACTGAAATAGGTAAAAATACGATGGCGGAGCCCGGTTATAGTTATCAGTGGAAGCCAGCTGTCGGACTGAGTGATGCTTTTGCTCCGATGACTAAAGCTGCACCAGAGGCCACCACGCGCTACATACTCACCGTCACGGCTTTTGACGGCAGGTATAACACCGATACCGTTGAGGTGCGTATAGAATCCTGTGAGGTGCAGCTCACGGTGCTTCCGGAAACAGCAATTCTTACCTTTCCACCTCAATCGGCCGATAATGCCATTGCATTATATGATGTGAGCGGCAAGCGGTTGTTGCAGGTTGAGGGGATTAGCGACAATCAATATGCTTTCAGCATACGCATGCTGCCTGCAGGCATCTATCTTTTGCGGGCAAAAACCAACCGGGGTACGCAAACGCTAAAGTTGAAAAAATTACGTTGATGTTTGCATTATTTTGCTTTCGCCGGACGTAATGACAACACAGGTATTGAGCTGCGGGTAATAATTTTTTTAGCCCGCGACCCCAGGATGGCTTCATTGATGGACTCTTCTCTGACCATGATGATGATTAAATCTGCTTTTACCTTCCGGGCGTATTCCATCACCGAATCGGCTACGTCTTCATGACGGATCATTTGGGTTTTTACATCAATGTTTTCTTTTATTAATTGGTCGGTCACCTTATTGAGCTGCAGTTTCAGCTCGCTGAGATTATAACGAAATTCCTCAAAGAATGTAGACACCGAGATAACATGCACTGTGGAGGCAAACAATTTTGCAAAGCCCATGGCATATTTTACCTTCTGGGTTGTTTCTTTTGTGGTGTCCAGAGGCAGAACAATTGTTTTAAACTGAGGTTTTTTCTGTGGTTCACGAATAGTAATTACCGGGCATTCCGACAGATGCACCAGGCGGTAAGCCGTTGAGCCCAACAGATAGCGGTTCACTTCCGTGATGCCCCGCACACCGTGTGTCCCCATGACGATAAGGTCAGTTTTTTGCTCTTTGGCAAATTTTTGAATTTCTTCAGTGACATTGCCGCTGACAACATGCGCCTTGATTTTCACACCAAGGAGAGAAGCGTTTTCTTTCTGAATCTGTGTGAGTTTTTCGCTTACTGCTTTTTCCACTACCTTTTTCATATCCAGAATTTCACTCAGGTGTGAGTGTAGCTCATACAGTTCCAGCACATGGAGCAAACTAATCTCTGCTTCGGTAAGCCGTGCCAGCGTGCCGGCATAATTTAGCGCATTCAGTGATAGCTGGGAAAAATCTGTGGGTACAAGAATCTTTTTGAATTTAAGGCGCATGCTAATTAGATTTATTCAGGCAAATATACAGGCAAGGCGTCAATTTTCAATATTTATTGACCGGGATTGAATCCCTGCAAATCAATTCCAAAGCGTACACCCCACTTATTTTCATGTACACTGCTGAAGCCAAAAATAAAATCTACCCGCAGTATGCGAAGAATATTTTCAATGCCTGCGTTTACTTCAAAGTAGTCACGATAGTCGGCAGAATACAGAAAATGTATTCCAGCCACAGCCTGCAATTTGAGTTTGCGTATGCCAGGAATTTTATTGAAAAGGAATCCATCAAAATTATGTTCAAAATGGACTTCTACAAACGGACGTGTTGTGCTGACTTTGAAATAACGGGCTGTGGAATCCGAGGCGTAATAGTCAAGCAGCTGAAATCCCTCGCGGTAGTGAATGCCAAACCAGGTTTTGTTGCCATAAAAATGTTTGTAATCCATCAGGTAGAGTGTATTGCTGTTGATAAAGGTCCCAGCTTTCACACTGTAAGTGGTATTGCCTGCAATACCCAAAGAGACACGGTCGGCAAGTTCCAGCTCCAGGAAATCGAAATTCAGGTCGCTGGACAAAATTCCCGGGATGGATTTTTTATAAGTCAGGCTAATGCGCGGATATTTAGACCCCAGGATAACTTTCTGATAGGGGCGGGATAAGTACCGCTGTCCTGGCCGATATTGAAGAGTTACAGCAAGAATAAAGGCTTCATGCTGCTTAAATTCGGGTACGTTGGCGGTAAATTCGGTATCTGCGGCTTTTCGCACAGTGAGGGAGGATGTATTTTCCAGAGGCCATCGGAAGGCAAACCACAGGGAGGTGCGCAACACTAAACCGTTAACCAACTCATAGCGGTGCCTGAAAGTAATAAAGCCTTCCTCAAAAATTTTCATGTAGTTTCTTCCTATCAGCAGTGTGTAAAAGGAATTGATGGGTTCCGAGATAGGTGTATTTCTGTTAAACTGGAAGACATAGCGGCCTCCTTCTGCTTCTACATAGGCAAGCTTTTCGGGTTTGTATTCGTAACGTATTCGCAGCTTGCCGTTCACATGGCGATTGGAAAATCCATATCGGGCCGCAGGTTCAAGAATCAGCATCCTTTTTTTGTCCAGTTCCTTGCGGATGGTTGCGCTTAAGGAAAGATTAAATCCCTCTACTGTGTTATACTGCACTCCGGCAAGATAGGGGGCAAAAGTGACATCCACTTTTCTGTAACTATTACGGTAGTTGTATCCCAGCAACAAATCCCACGCATTAAATTGGTTGGCCTCCTTATCCAGTTTTCGCCTGAATTCCCTGGAATTGCGAAGCTGTTCAAGGCTGTCTTTTTTTGCATAATCTTCGGCTTCTTCCTGTGTGAGCGGTACCGGACGGTTGGCAGCCCAATAGGCAGAGTCTTTTGTATTGGCTTCTTCGTCAACCCTGAGAACTTCATTGCTGAAGTCCTTTTTTGAAACAGGTACATTCACTTCGCAATCGCGGTAAACAAGAGCGTAATTGCCGGAGCCATGAATGCCCAGGATTTTAAAGCTGAATTCAAGGGTGAGTGAAAGAGTCATCCAGATGGAGTCCTGTACAAGAGTGTTCACCTGTCTGATGCGCAGGGAGTCCAGAAATTTCATCTGATTGTCGCGGGTAAGCAGGAGGTCCAGACTGTGGATGCTCCATTCATCTTCTACGATGTAAATGCTTCCGGTGAACACCGGATCATTTGTTCTTTTCGGGATAACCTGTATTTTATTGATCAGTCGGCCGTTATCTTCAAATACACCGGTGAGCTTGTAGCGGTAGTGCAGCAGCGCATTATCGGCAATCGGAGAGATAAAACCGCGGTCAGTCAGAAACTCGGGCTGAATGAGATTTTTATAAAAGTCAAACCGGTAAAAATCGCCTGCGCGATTCCAGCTGAATCCTTGGCTGTCGCCGCTGACTTTGGATGAAATTACAGTTTCGCTTACTCGGTCGGGTTTTTTAAAAGTCAATTCAGAAATAGATTCAGACAAATAAAGGATGCCTGCATTGTTGGAGTCCAGGGAGCCGTCAAAGTTTACCGGTTGCCCGAATATTTTATCCGGTGCACTGACAATTCGTTGCAGTCCCTTGGCATAAGCCATGCATTGGTAGCTTTGTACCTGCGCGTAATGGGATGACCTTTTTTCAATAGCCTTTCGGATTACGGCATAGGCCGGATCTTCGGAGGCGCTGACTACTACTTCGCTGAGCAGAATATCCTCAGGTGTGAGCGAAACATTCAGTTCTATATCTGCATGGGCTATATCTACTGCAATGGATTTTTTGGTAAAGCCGATATAGTGAAAAACAATGGTGTACGTGCCTTCGGCAAGTGCTAACTGATAGCGCCCTTCCTGATTGGTAGTAGTGCCTTTTGTTGTGCCCAGCACATATACGTTGGCAAAGGGTAGGGGTTTCCCGCTGTCATCGCTTACCCGGCCATAAAGGGTATAAGCGAATGCAGCGTTTGAGAAAAGCACACAAAAAAATATGAGTTGCAAAGGCAAATTGCACCGGGTTGTAACAGAAACAATGTTAGTAAAGGTTTTAAATAAAAATTCAGGAAGCCCACGCAAGGAGGTTAACGTTCTGGGACGGAGGTTCCCTTCTGTTGAACAGGGCGTTTTTTAGGTTTCATCAGGTAATGAAAGCTGCCGGTGATGCCGATCAAAAAACTGTTGGGGCGATTATCCCAGTCTTGGAAGGTCGTATAGTAATTTACATCCTTGGAATAGGAGGCACGAGCTCCCAGCGAAACGAAGTAATTTTTGCTGAGGTAAAAATCATATTCTACACCCAGTAAAAAGCCCAGCTCGTTACGGTTGAACTGGTCTTCAACGTTCTGTGAGTCGTTTTCATAGAGTGTGTGGTTGTCAAAAGTGTAGATGGCTTTTGTGAGGCGGCTGTATTGAACTCCTGCCAATACATTGAAAATTCCTGGACGTGCACCCTGGAGCTTATTGTGAAAAAGCTTATACTTAATCATCATGGGCACGTGCATGTAATCCAGATTGATTTCCCCGTCTATGAAAATCTTATTATGCCGGTTCTCTGAGTAACGATAACCTTGAACCGATTTGATGATATATTCCACTTCAATGCCCAGGCGGTCAGAAAAGTCATATCCAGCAGAAATACCGAAAGCAGGGCCGTAATCAAATTTCGTTTTGCTTTCTCCAGTAATCAATGCAGGATAGCTGTTCAGCTTGGGCAGCATTAAATTGCTGTTTAGCCCGCCTTCAATGCCAAAATGAAACCCTCTGGCAGAGAACTTTTCAGATTGCGCCAGAGGAAAAGATGGGTCTGGGGAGGAATTGATTATCGCTTTGGGTGAAAACGGATTGGATATGGTTGTGGGTGTATGGGTGCCTGGAATGAAGTCAGAAAGGTGACCTGCAAAACGCATCGTTTCCAGGGTTTCTGTTACCTTGGGGGCCTCTGCTGAGAAAACAACAGAGGCAGAGGTATGAAGCACCTCATTTGTTACCGTATGGCTGACAGATGCCTTAGGAAAGTCAATTGGCTTGTTATTCGTTTCAGTCGCTGCAAGTTGCTGTGGAACTTTGGGCATAATGCCCGCCAGATACTTTTGCAGGTCAGCTCGGTAGGAAACCCACAAATTAGTCATCGTCAGCGGAAGGAGAAAAAGAAGAATGGCTTTATACCAGTGATCATGCCGCAACTGATTGCGCTCTTCGTCAAGGCGAGAAGCAATTTTATCCCACAGCTCCGGATCAGGCATCTCGCTGTGTTTAAGAAACTTCTCGCGAAAGTGTCTGTCAAACTCGCTTCCGTAATGTGAATCTCTTATAATTCTCATATCCGATTTTTAGTCAGCCCCAAACCCTTCCCCCCCTATGAATTTGTGCCTCCTATCAGATGTTGCGGGCACAAGGATAGTTGCATGCATTTTGTGCGTAAGAACTTTTGCTTATGAAATACTTTTGGCAGCAGTACGGGTACTTTCGGCTAGTTTTTTCTGAATAATCATGCGAGCCCGTGCGAGCTGCGACTTGGAAGTACCTTCATTTATTCCAAGAATTTTGGCTATTTCTTTATGCGAATATCCTTCAATAACGTAAAGGTTAAATACTGTTCTGTAGCCCGGTGATAAGCTTTGAACCATAGCAATCAGATCCTGATGATCCAGCTCATCAAATACTGATTCGTCAACAATATCCATCGGCTTGTCTTCTTCATCTACGATAGGATAGAGGGAGATGCTTTTTCTGAGAAACTCAATGGAGGTATTGATGAATATTCTCCTTAACCATCCCTCAAACGAACCCTCGTGCCTGAAGTTGCCTATATATTTAAAAACTTTTATAAAGCCTTCCTGCAGCACATCTTCAGCACTGTGGTAATCCTTTGCATAGCGCAGGCAAATGGCGAACATCTTTGCCGCGTACTTATCATAAAGCGCTTTTTGGGCATTGCGATCTCCGATGAGGCAACCGTTGATTAACTCTTTTTCGTTGAAATCCTGAGGAGAAAAAGCACGCATGAGCCGGAATAAAATCGGCCTCAATTTAGTGCTTTGCAAATGGACAAGCCAGAAACTGCTGATAATTTTTTGTTAAAAAAGCAAAGGCAGTCCCTGAGGCTGCCTTTGCTGAGTTTAAAGCAATTTTTACTGGTGGGAAAGGCGATTTTATTGCTTACCGATGATGAACCATTGCGTGCCGTCTGAAACAATCTGCAGGAAGTCGTATTGGACGTTCAGTGTAGGGGTAAGAACCCCGTCAATGGTTTCCACTCCATCCGGATTAATGGTAATCGCATTTGCCGAGCTGTCAGTTTTCTTGATGGTGTAAATCCGGCCGGTAACTGTTGCTGCCGGAGGAAGTTTTACCTGCATTGCTCCATTCGTGGCATCGGCAAGAATGATTATTTCTTCCCCGGCGGTGTAAGGATCGTCCAGACTGTTAATGGTTTTTACTTTTAGAGCAAATGCTCCGTTCAGAGTGGTTTGGCCGATTAAAGTCAGGCTGGTGTCCAGCTTTTCGGAAGTCACGTCCCGGTCTCTGATTTTAGCCGTGGTAACGGCATTATTCTGAATCTTGCTTTCAGTTACTGCGTCAGTAGCCAGCTTGGTGTTGGTCACCGCTCCATTGGCCAGTTTGCTTGAGGTAATATTAAAATCGGCAATTTTGGCTTCGGTTATGGCATTGTCTGCTATCTTGGAGGTAGTTACTGCATTGTTGGCTATGTTCGGGTTAGGATAAGAGCCTGTCAAATCCCCGCCGGCCTCGGTTCCTGAAAGAATAAATCTGCCCACGGTGAAGGTGCCACCTGCATCCGTGATTTTTAGCGAATCATTGGTTATGGTTACATTGGTAAGCAATTCGTTTGACGCATTGTTGTCGCTGAGGGTAACTGAGTTGCCTCCGCTGATGGATAAGGTATTGCCGGTCAAACTGATTGTTTGCGGAGCGGCTGCTGCATCAACATAGGCTTTGTTGGCGGCATCTGTGCCTGCTGTGGGTGTTGCAACATTGGTCAGCTTGTTGGAATTCATATTAATATCTCCGGTAAAGCTGGAGGTTCCGGTTACTGAAATTCCTCCCGCTGAAACTGTTATTCCTCCATCTGAAACCACCAATCCTTTTCCGATCAATACGCTGTCCAGGCGGCTTCTGAAGTTGGGATCCACATAATAGCTGCTGTTATCCCAGTCAATGACTTTGGCTGAAATCCACAGATCGCGGTTGGAGGCAGCGGTATTGCCCACAAAGAAATCACCGGTAGAATTGACGTTTCCGTTGGTCAATACCATGATGCCTTCGTTATCTCCGTCATTGGAGAGGTAAAAGCCGTTCATCCGGATGTTCTGTGTAGCAGTGTGGTTGCCCATATTATCTGCATCCAGATAGCTGCTGAGGTCCACGGCATTGCCGCCCGAGATAGCCAGGGTATTGCCGGTGAGGCTCAGCGTCTGGGCATCGGTGTTGACGGAGGCGATGTCAATGGTGTTGCCACCGGAGATGCTCAGGTTGGTGCCTGAGAGGGCAAGGGTTTGCGCATCGGTATTATCCAGATACCCGCTGAGGTCCACGGCATTGCCGCCTGAGATGAGCAGCGAATCGTTGCTTATGGAAAGAATCTGGCTGTCAGTATTATCCAGAAAGCTGCTGAGGTCCACGGCATTGCCGCCCGAGATAGCCAGGGTATTGCCGGTGAGGCTCAGCGTCTGGGCATCGGTGTTGACGGAGGCGATGTCAATGGTGTTGCCACCGGAGATGCTCAGGTTGGTGCCTGAGAGGGCAAGGGTTTGCGCATCGGTATTATCCAGATACCCGCTGAGGTCCACGGCATTGCCGCCTGAGATGAGCAGCGAATCGTTGCTTATGGAAAGAATCTGGCTGTCAGTATTATCCAGAAAGCTGCTGAGGTCCACGGTATTGCCGCCCGAGATGGCCAGGGTATTGCCGGTGAGGCTTAGGGTCTGGGCATCGGTGTTGACGGAGGCGATGTCAATGGTGTTGCCACCGGAGATGCTCAGGTTGGTGCCTGAGAGGGCAAGGGTTTGCGCATCGGTATTATCCAGATACCCGCTGAGGTCCACGGCATTGCCGCCTGAGATGAGCAGCGAATCGTTGCTTATGGAAAGAATCTGGCTGTCAGTATTATCCAGAAAGCTGCTGAGGTCCACGGTATTGCCGCCCGAGATGGCCAGGGTATTGCCGGTGAGGCTCAGGGTCTGTGCATCGGTGTTGACAGAGGCGATGTCAATGGTGTTGCCACCGGAGATGCTCAGGTTGGTGCCTGAGAGGGCAAGGGTTTGCGCATCGGTATTATCCAGATACCCGCTGAGGTCCACGGCATTGCCGCCTGAGATGAGCAGCGAATCGTTGCTTATGGAAAGAATCTGGCTGTCAGTATTATCCAGAAAGCTGCTGAGGTCCACGGTATTGCCGCCCGAGATGGCCAGGGTATTGCCGGTGAGGCTCAGGGTCTGTGCATCGGTGTTGACAGAGGCAATGTCAATGGTGTTGCCACCGGAGATGCTCAGGTTGGTGCCTGAGAGGGCAAGGGTTTGCGCATCGGTGTTATCCAGAAAGCTGCTGAGGTCAATGGCATTGCCGTTGGAGATATACAAAGAATCATTGCTGATATGGAGAGTTTGCAGTTCATTAGTGGAGTCTCCGTCAGCATCTATAAATCCTGATAAGTCCACACTGAGAGTGCCCGCTGCATCTGTAATTTCCAGTACCGTGCCATTCAGGGTAAATGCTGTATTTATTTCATTGGCCGGATCGTAGTCGGCATCATTCACCAGGGCGCTCAAATCCACAGAGAGAGTACCACCGGCATCTGTAATGTGCAGTGTTGCACCCGATAAATAGGCACCGGTGTTCAGCTCGTTGGCGGGGTCGTTATCGGAAAGCGTGATAGAGTTGCCCTGAGAAATAGAAATGGTATTTCCGGAAATAGAAAGGTTTTGCAGTTCATTGGTCGTGCTATTATCTGAAAGGACGACAAAGTTTGCTTTGCTAAGGAACAGGGTGTCTGTGGAGATGGATAAAAATTGTATTTCGTTGGTGGTGTCTGCATCTGCATCTTGCTGGAGGCTGCTGAGGTTAACCGTTTTTTGTCCTCCGGCATCGGAAATACTCAGGAAGGATCCGTCAAAAGAGAAGCCGGTGTTCAGCTCGTTGGCAGGGTCGTTATCGGAAAGTGTGATAGAGTTGCCCTGAGAAATGGAAATAGTATTTCCGGAAATAGAAAGGTTTTGTAACTCGTTCACAGGACTATTATCACCCAGGATAATGTAATTGCCCTTACTCAGATAGATGGTATCATGAGAAAGGGTAAGCATTTGTATTTCGTTCGTAGCATCGGTGTCTCCGTCTTTTCCGGACCCCTGCAGGCTCACGGTCAAAGTGCCTGAACCATCAGTTAGTGTAAGCATATTTGTAATGGAGTCATAAGTGAGGGAAATGTTTTTCCCCTTGTATACAAGAGGAGAAAAGTCTACCCATCCACCATTCTGGAGGGTAAGTATATTAGTGGAGGGATTAAAAGACAACTGCTGGTTGTCTGTATTATCCAGATAAGGGGTCAGGTCAACGCTATTGCCGTCAGAGATAGAAAGGATGTTGTTAATAATGGAAATGTTTTGATTGTTTACCTCATCGCCAGCGGCAGTCCATTTGGAGCCGTTCCATTTCAGTACCTGTCCGGTAGTGGGGTGTGCATCTACATCACCCAAATCATTTAAACTGTTATCAGACAGGTTGTCGGCTTCTTTGTCAATCTGTAGGCTGAAGGTGTTTCCGGCTTCGGTAATAGTTAAGGTATTGGTAGTGCCGTTAAAATCCACACTGGTAATTAACTCATTTTCATTGCTGGGGTCACTGAGTGCAACATTAGACACTTTGGAAAAAGGTACTGCAAGTAAACGGGAGACTCCCATAATAATATAATTGTTGCCACCTTCGGGGTCCATTTCAATTTTCAGCCACTTGTTGCCACTGGCCCAGTCAATGTTTTCATAATCTCCGGTCACTCCGGAGCCGGAGCCTATCACCAGGCTGAATAGACCATATTCATTCGTGGTTACCTTATGTTTTTCTACATATACTTCCGAGCCTGCGTTGGCGCTGTCAATAACCGTTATCCTGAAGTTTACGGTTTTGTTGCTGAATAATTCTCCGCTACTGGTTCTGGCTACGCCTTGATATTTTATGCCATCGGAGAATTGTGCATGCACCTGCAGCATGAGCATGCATACAAAAACAATAGGGGTTAGGGTTTTCATGTTTATACGGGTTAGATAAACAATTGCCTCTGTTTACGTTAAGGAACTGAATAATGTTTCACTGCGGAGCTAAATAGTTCCGCGGGGTTTAGCCTATGGGAGCATACAAACTGTGCATGGACAAAGTGACCTATTTGCATGATTTTTGCCTTAAGCTTATAAAGGAGGGATTATGAAAAAAAGCATTATAGTGGTATTATTTGCTTTGACTGTTGGTGCAAGTGTGGCGCAGCAGGGCGCTGCAGAAGCGACAAATGTTCTTTCAGGGGGCTCCGCACCGGAGATATTGACAGCCCACTTCAGTAACGGGATACTACAATTTGCTTTCAAGGAAAGCGCTGACCTTCCGGTTACGGTTGACCTATACTCTCCGCTTGGAGTGAAGATAAAAACGGTGTATCAAGGTGCAGTTGCTGGCGGGATAATCATAAGCGCTGAGATCGGGCATCTGGATAAAGGGATTTATTTTCTCCAAGTGCTCAGCGGAAATAATTCGCATGTAAGGCGATTCTCGGTGACAAAATAGTTACTTTTCTTCCCGCATTCAATTTGCTTACATATGGAGAAAACAATGGAGGGCCTTACCGTAGTTATTACGGGGGGCAATGATGGTATTGGGTTAGAAACTTCACGCGTGCTTGCGCGTAAGGGGGCACGGTTGATTCTGGTGGGGCGTAATGCCCAGCGGGTAACACAGGCTACCGGGTATATCCGGCAAACAACAGGCAACAAGCAAGTGGAATACGTGCTGGCCGATCTTTCCCGACAGCGTGATATCCGGCAGGCGGCTTCTGAAATCATAAAACGTACCAATCAGATTGATGTATTGATCAACAATGCCGGAGGAACCTTTGGGGATTTTCACCTCAGTGAAGACGGGCTGGAAATGACCTTTGCCACCAACCATCTTGCCTATTTCTTGTTGACCGGCTTGCTGCTGGATCCTATCATGCGATCAGATTACGCACGCATTATTAATGTGGCTTCGGATTCTCATTTCCGTGGCAGAATTGATTTTGAATCCTTCCGCAGCAACCGGAATTACTTTGTGATGAAAGCCTATGCCCAGAGTAAGCTGGCTAATGTCCTGTTTACTTTTGAGCTGGCCGATCGCCTGAAAAACACGCATGTCACCGTGAACTGCCTGCATCCGGGAACGATACAGACCGGTATTGCGCGCAAAGCCGGTTTGAAATGGTATATAGCTTTGGCATGGAAGATATTTTCTTCTTTTGTTTCGGTTAGTCTGGAGAAAGGTGCCGAAACCAGTGTGTATCTGGCTACTTCAGAAGAGGTGAAAGGCATTACGGGGAAATATTTTTCCCGCTGCCGACAGCAGCAGGCGGCTCCGCTGGCTTATGATGTTGCCTTGCGCAAAAAACTCTGGCAAGTATCAGAAGAGCTGACCGGTTTTACCTATCCGGTGTAATGCAGGCGGGCGAGGCTTTCTTCCAGGGCCTTGAGTTTTGCCTGCCCATCCTGTAACTTTTTCCGCTCTTTTTCCACAACTTCTGGTGGTGCGTTCTGGGTAAAGCGGGCATTATTCAGCTTAGACTCTACCGAGCGAATGAATCCACGAATATAGTCCATTTCCTGCATCAGCCTTTTGCGTTCCTCTTCGGCATTAACGGCAACTGGAGTTTCTATAAAGAATTTGCAGGTGCCAACCAGAAAGGTTTTGACTCCCTCCGGCTCTTTATCCATGCCTGACAGTGATTTCAGGTTAGCCAGTTTGAGTATGATGTCTTTGAAGTCTCCGAATTCAGGGGCACATCCTTTGAGGTAAGAGAGGTTCAAGGGCTCATTTTGGGCAATATGCAGCTGGTTGCGGGCATCCCGCACACAAGTGATAATTTCCTTAGCTACCTCTGCCTGTTGCAAAATCTGCTCGTCATGGAAACCGACAACCGGATAAGCGCTTGTCATTATAAATTCCTTTTGATCCCTTTCCCGCAACAGATGCCATATTTCTTCGGTGATAAAGGGGAGGAAGGGATGTGCCAGTTGCAGTATTTTTTCAAAGAACTGTATTGTTTTTTCGTACGTGTTACGGTCAAGCGGCTGACCATAAGGGGGTTTTATCATTTCCAGATACCACGAGCAGAAGTCGTCCCAGATGAAGCTGTACACAATTTGCAGCGCTTCTGAGATACGGTAGCCCGAAAAAGCATATTCTATTTGGGCAGTCACCTGATGGAGTCGGTTTTCAAACCAAAGAAGTGCGGCAGCCTGAGAGGAACCGCCATTGTCAGATAATTTCCAGCCTTTGACCAGGCGCAGAGCATTCCAGATTTTATTGCAGAAATTGCGTCCCTGTTCGCATAGCTTTTCATCAAACAACAGGTCGTTGCCGGCAGGAGAGGAGAATAGCATGCCAATACGGACGCCATCTGCCCCATACCGCTTTATCAGCTCCAGGGGCTCAGGCGAATTCCCCAATGACTTGGACATTTTTCTGCGCTGCTTGTCCCGTACTATGCCTGTAAGATATACTTCTTCAAAGGGCTTCTCATCCAGATAGGTATAACCGGCAATGATCATGCGGGCTACCCAGAAAAACAGAATTTCAGGCGCGGTGACCAGAATTTTTGTCGGATAGTAGTAGTTCAGCTCCGGGTTTGCCTCTTTGCGGATTTTGCCGGTGTGCTTGTCAAAGCAGGGGTCATTAAAACCGTCAAAAACAGCAATGGGCCATAGCCACGAAGAGGCCCAGGTGTCCAGCACATCTTCATCCTGCCGCAGGGCGGATGTACTGGCTGACGCCCTGGGATATTTTTCTTTGTATTGCTGCAATGCCTCCTCAAAGGTTTCGGCAACATAGATGTTGTCCTCTTCGTCATACCATGCCGGAATGCGATGTCCCCACCAGAGCTGGCGGCTGATGCACCAGTCACGCACGTTCTCCATCCAGTGTCGGTAAGTGTTTTTAAATTTTTCGGGAATCAGTTTTACTTCATTTTTTTCTACGGCATCCAGTGCGCGCTGCGATAGTTCTTTCATCTTTATAAACCATTGCATGGACAGCATGGGCTCCACGATAGAGTGGGTACGCTCGCTTCGTCCTATTCTGGTGATAAATTCTTCTTCCTTAACCATCAGACCTTCGCTGCGCAGGCGGTCAACAACCAGCTTCCTTACCTCAAAACGATCTTTACCTACATATTCAGGCAATCCACAATTTGCGTTCAGCGTACCATCGGGGTTTATAGTATTGATGACAGGCAGGTTATGACGCAGTCCAATTTCGTAGTCATTGGGATCATGTGCTGGTGTTACTTTCAGGCAGCCGGTTCCGAAAGTTTTATCCACGTAAGCATCTGCAATAATCGGTACGGGTCGGTTTACCAGCGGTACGAGGACGGTTTTTCCAACGAGTGTCCGGTATCGCTCATCTTCCGGATTCACGGCTACGGCCGTATCGCCCATAATGGTTTCCGGACGTTGAGTGGCTATGACCAGGTAAGCATCTGAGTCCTGGAGCCGGTAGCGCACATGATAGAGCACGCCTTTTTCACCCTCCTCGGCATAAATGACTTCTTCGTTGGAAATGGCAGTTTGCGCCTCGCAGTCCCAGTTAATCATTCTAAGTCCACGATAGATAAAGCCTTTGCGATATAGGTCTACAAAAACCCGGATAACCGCTTTATAGTAGCCTTCATCCATGGTGAAATGCACCCGTTCCCAGTCAGCCGAGGCGCCCAGTTTTTTTAGTTGCTCCAGGATGATGCCGCCATACTTTTCTTTCCACTCCCATGCATATTGCAGAAATTCTTCCCGTGAAAGGTCAGACTTTCTGATGTTCTTCTCCCGCAAAAAAGCAACCACTTTAGCCTCCGTTGCAATGGAGGCATGATCAGTGCCCGGCACCCAGCAGGCATTCTTTCCCTGCATGCGTGCCTTGCGTATGAGCACGTCCTGAATAGTATTGTTGAGCATGTGCCCCATGTGCAATACACCGGTCACATTAGGCGGGGGCATGACAATGCAGTAGGGTTCCCGCTCATCGGGTATGGAGCGGAAAAGGTTATATTCCTGCCAGCGCTGATACCATTTCTCCTCTACAGCAGCCGGATTATATCGCTTGGGTATCTCCATAAGATTAAAACGGCAAAGTTATAATTCGATTTATAGTTGCGCTGCATTACATTTGCCCATGTATTTTCCTCTTCATTCAGGCAAATGTGTATAAAATCTAAATCCCAAAAACTTTCTGTTCTCATCTGCATACTGAGCCTGATATTACCTTTTGGGGCAACTTATGGCATACTGCAAATAGAGAAATACCGGGTGAAAGAAAATATAAAATATCAACTTCTGAAAGGTATAGAACGCGAGCAGTTGGTTTTGCTGAAGTTTACTTCCGATGAAGCTGCCCGGATGTTGCATTGGGAACATGATTATGAATTTGAGTATAATGGCAACTGGTATGATGTAGTTGACCGAATAGATTCTGCCGGAGTGATTTTGTTTTACTGCTGGCCTGACTATAAAGAAACTATCATCAGGCGGCAGCTTACCGAACTCATCCGCTCAGTTATGGGGCAAAATCCGCTTAATAAAGAAAGGCAGGAGCGGCTATTTTCCTTTCTAAGCAATCTCTTTGCTGAAGAAGGATTATCTGAAATTTCTCTTTTCCATGCAGCGCAGCTCTGCCTTTTGGGAAATATTGCTTTTGTTTTACCTGCCGGAGTGACCTCTCAAACAGAGCCCCCGCCTGAATTTACCTTTTGTCTCTTCAGGCAGCCTTAAAGTCTTTGATTTAGCAGGCTGTCTTCTGGTTTGTGCATGTGTTTATTTTTTTACTAAAAAAATTATCATGAAAAACGGAATTTTTTCATGGTGGTGTCTGCTTGTTTCCATTTCAAGCTACGGGCAGATCGTCACCGTACGCGACAGCCTTACCGGCAAGCCCCTGGATCTGGTTGTGCTGGTGAGTGAAAATCCTTACGCCTTTACCACCACCAATGCGCTTGGAAAGGCTGATGTTTCTACATTTCAGGATGCGCAACAAATCTGGATACGCAGGCTCGGTTATCAGATGCGGCAAATAAGTTATGCTGATCTGATTAATGCCGGATTGGAACTTTCGCTTGCACCTTCGGGAATAAAGCTGCGCCAGATTGAGATTTCCTCAAGCAGGTGGAATCTGGCCGGTCAACGCGCCCCCAATAAGGTAGCCCTGATAGAGCCGGACGAGGTATTCTTCTATCATCCACAAACCTCAGCCGATATGCTCGGTACAACGGGGGAGGTGTTTATTCAGAAAAGTCAGCAGGGTGGGGGTAGTCCCATGATCAGAGGTTTTGCCGCCAACCGGCTGCTGTATAGTGTAGATGGGGTGCGCATGAATACAGCAATTTTCCGCAGTGGCAATTTGCAGAATGTCATTTCGCTGGATCCTCTGGCTATGGAGCGCACCGAAGTACTTTTTGGCCCCGGATCGGTTATCTACGGAAGTGATGCTATTGGTGGGGTAATGGTTTTTCATACGCTTAGACCACAATTATCCCTTACCGAAAACACCCTTGTAGCTGGAAACGCTCTTATGCGTTTTGCTTCGGCCAATACCGAGCTCACGGGCCATTTCGATGTGAACGTGGGATGGAAGAGATGGGCCATTCGCACGAGTCTCTCTTACAATCACTTTGGGGATTTGCGCATGGGGCGCTATGGACCTGACGATTATCTGAGGACTTTTTACGTTCAGCGGCATGATTCTGCAGATGTGGTTATCAGCAATGATGATCCGCTGGTACAGAAACCCACAGGCTACTCGCAGATCAATCTGATGCAGAAGCTGCGCTTCAAACCCTCAGATGCATGGAATATGGAGTATGCCTTTCATTACTCCACCACTACCAATTATGCGCGCTATGACCGCCTTATACGCACGCGTGATGGTTTGCCCCGTAGTGCCCAATGGTATTACGGGCCGCAGGTGTGGATGATGAATCATCTGAAGATTGCGCATCACGGGCGTAACGCTGCGTACGATGAGGCGGTCTTTCACTTGGCATACCAGCGGTTTGAGGAAAGCCGTCATGACCGGGATTTTAATGATATTCAACTGCGTCACAGAATGGAAAAAGTGGATGCATATTCGGTGAATCTGGATTTTATCAAATCTATTCGCAAACGGCATCATTTGTTTTATGGGGTTGAAGTGGTAGTAGATGCAGTCCACTCCTCCGGTAGGGATGAAGACATTACCTCCGGGTGATTTCAATCGGGCCGGCTCGCTACCCTCAGGCACGCTGGGGATCGTATGCCGCCTATCTGAGTTATGAGTTTAAATGGAATGAAAAGCTTATCCTACAGGCTGGCTTCAGGTATAATTATTTTCATCTGCAGGCAGAGTTTGACACGGCTTTCTATCCATTTCCTTTTACCGAAGCTCGCCTGAATAAAGGTGCTCCGATCGGTAATGTCGGATTGATTTACCACCCTGCAGCGCGTTGGACGCTGCGGGCATCGCTGGCTTCCGGCTTCCGTGCTCCCAATGTAGATGACGCAGGAAAAGTGTTTGATTCATCTCCGGGCTCTGTAATCGTGCCTAATCCGGAACTGAAACCCGAATATGCATGGAACTTTGAAGCTGGTGTTGCGAGAGCCTTTGGTGATGTTGCACGCATAGAACTGACCGGTTTTTACACTCTGTTGCAGCAAGCTATGGTAAGGCGAAACTTTCAGCTCAATGGCATGGACAGCATCATCTATGACGGGGAGCTGAGTCAGGTTCAGGCCATACAAAACGCCTCTTCCGCCTATGTTTACGGAGTGCAGGCGGCTCTGGAAATTACGTTTCCCAAAGGTTTGGGATTACAATCTTCTTTCAACTGGCAAAGGGGAAGGGAGGAGTTGGATGATGGCACTGTAAGCCCCTTGCGGCATGCCGCCCCGCTGTTTGGTATTACCCATTTTACCTATGCTGTCGGCAGGTTAAAGATGGATTTGTATGCGGTTTACAGCGGCCGTATTGCTTATGAAAATCTGTCTGAAGAAAGCCGAAGTACTCCCTATCTTTTTGCTGCCGACAAAAACGGCAATCCGTATTCTCCGGCCTGGTACACGCTCAACTTCAAGGCACGCTATGAGGTAACAGATTTTTTTGCCTGCAGTGCGGGAGTTGAGAATATAACAGACCAGCGTTATCGCACCTATAGTTCAGGGGTAGCTGCTGCGGGACGAAATTTTATTCTGAGCCTGCAGGTAAAATTCTGAACTGGCGGGTCACTAACACAGGAGGCACGAAAACGGGAAACGGCTGCAGGCTGTTTCCCGTTTTATTTTTTCACTTTAATCTTTTTTGTTTCCACCTTATCACCTATGGAGAGGCGATAAAAATACACACCGGGCGGGAGCAATGCCGTGTTGATAGGCACCATGTAGGCCCCGGCTTTCGTAGGGCCGTTTATCAGCACCTGCAGTTCATTGCCCAGCAGATCAAACAGGCGCAGGCTCACCGGGGCATCTTCCTCCACCTGCACGAGCACATGCACCAGATGTGGCGAATCGGTGAGCTCTTCTATTCTGGAAAATGGACGCGGAGCCGGCTCGGTGTCAGCACAATCTTTATCGGTGATTGCATCCACAATCACTTTGGCTTCGCGGATTATTGGCTCGGCAAGGCTCATGTCTGAGTCAAAACCCAGAACGCCTCCGGTTTGTGTGCAAAGATTAATCCACGCTGTAAAACCGTTTCCGCCCCGGCAGCTCACTTCCGTGGTAGTGCTGTCTGTAATGCTGATGCGATTGATCCATACACCCAGCCCGTAATAGTCAGATAATTTAGCTGCCTTAAAGTGGTAAGGGGTATAACCCACTTCAAGCGAGCGGATGTAGTCGCGCAGCATTGCATCCACTGCATTTTCGGATAATATCTGCCGCCCGTTGAATTGACCTTTATTCAATATCATGCGGAGAAAGTTCACAAAGTCGGCTGCGGTGGAAATGGCTCCTTCCGCCACGTGCACTGAACGACCACTGCCGAAAGTGGTATGGGTCATACCGCAGGGGATGGCGATTTTTTCCTGAAATATTGTTTCCCAATCCTTGCCTGTAATAACTTCGGCCAGCCTGCCGGCTACCTGGTAAGAGATATGACCGTAAATAAATTGGGTGCCGGGTAGAGCAACAAGCCGGGCATGGCGCAAGGCTTTCGTTACGGAGCGCTGCAGAGAAAGAGTCGTATCCATAATGTAGATGGAGTTGGCCGGCAGACCGCTGGTGTGGGTTAACAGCTGGCGAAGTGTAATTTGGTCTCTTTCATTTTTTAATTGTTTGATGTGGCGGCTCACGGGCTCATCCAGACTTATACGTCCTTCATCAACCAAAGTCAGTAAAGTGGCCGCGGCAAGCCATTGAGATGCGGCATAGATGCGCTGAGGGTGAGCCTCACTAGCCGATTTTCCGAATGACTCCAGGTACCGTATACTATCTCTATTCACCAAAGCTACCTCAACAGGCCCCGTAGTGTTTACGGCTTTTCTCATAAGGGCTTCCAACTGCTGCAGGCTTGCCTGCTGGGCAATGGCCACGGAAGGCCAGGTAAGGCTCAGCAATAGTAACTTCCACATGATGTTTAAGGAGTAAAGTTATTCTATTGTATCAGAGTGCGGGGCATTTACCTCTATGCTGGTTAAGCCTCTTTGTATGTAAAGCGAATATCCTGGATGATTTCCGGGTGCAGACTTTTGGCCACCGGACAATTGCGGGCAATAAATTCCAGTCTGGGTCTTTCCGGATGCGGTATGGAAGCAGGAAGTGTCATCTCAATGATGATGGAAGCTATCCGTCTTGGATGATCAGCCATCTTTTTAAATACCTGGGCTGTTGATCCTTCCAGACTGATGGTCTGTCGTTCGGCATATATGCCCATCACCGTGAGCATGCAGGAGGCAAGAGATGTGGCTGTTAAATCCGTGGGTGAAAAGGCCTGCCCCTGCCCGTGATTGTCGGTAGGTGCATCGGTAGAAATAGTTTGCCCCGACTTTACATGCACACAGGAAGTGCTTAACCTGGTATGATAGGTTACAATAGCAGTAGGGCTCATCAATAGAGTTTCCCTAAATTTAAAGCCTTATGCCGAAGCAAAAAATAAGAAAAAGCCTGTCCGAAGGACTATAAATTTATCAAATCATTGTGCTAATGTTGCTGAAACAGTCACCTGTGGTGTATTGGGTAAAAGTATCGGTTTTTACGCTGTGCTTGATTGCCGTTTCCAGGTCCTCTTTAGGTCAGCGCAGCAAGCTGGTTGCCGGCACAGATGAAGAAAAGCTACTCTATACCCGCGAATGGAGTATCGGGGGCCGCCTGCTTTCAAACGGATGGGAGATTTTCGGAGAAACCGCTAAGATCAAAAACATCTATAAAACCCGTGTTATTCAGTTTGGTTTTTCACAAATCAGGCACTGGAAAGAGAAAAAGCGTGATCCGGTGCAGCAGTTTCGGGTATCCCGTGCACAAAAAGGCTTTTTCTACGGCTTACAAAATCAGTTTTTCACCTTGCGCGGGGGATATGGCTTCAGAAAAAACATTGCCGATAAGGCCGAGCGCAACGGAGTACGACTGGCCTTGACCTACATGGGTGGCATCTCTATAGGTATGCTGAAACCTTACTATCTGGAGCTGGCTTACCGCGATGCGAACAATGAAAACGTGCCGGTCATTGTCAGCCAGCGGTATTCTTCAGAAAACCATGCAAAGTTTCTTCAGGTAGATTCTATTGTTGGGGCATCCGGTTTTGGAAAAGGCATCACGGAAATTGAATTTGTGCCGGGTATTTACGGGAAGTTTGGGCTTAATTTTGACTGGGCCAGCAGGGAGAAGATGGTCAAAGCGCTGGAAGCAGGTATTATGATTGACTTATACTATAAAAATATCCCGCTCATGGTTACAAAAAATAATCGCTTTTATTTCATAGCCGCCTATATCGGATTTCAGATGGGAGGGCGGTTGCTGAAATGAGGACTATACATCACAAAGCAGCTTTGATATGTCAGAACACACAGCAGCCCTGAAAGAGCCACGACCAGCCAAGCCTCCCTGGTTGCGGGTGAAGCTGCCCATTGGAGAAAACTATAAGAAAGTAAGAAAGCTGGTAGATACACACCGGCTGCATACTATTTGCGAGAGCGGCAACTGCCCTAACATGGGGGAATGCTGGGGAGCAGGAACGGCCACTTTCATGATTCTGGGCAATATATGCACGCGTGCGTGTTCGTTTTGTGCGGTAGCTACCGGCCGTCCCGGAACGGTGGACTGGGAAGAACCCATGCGTGTGGCACAAGCTGTGAAGCTGATGGGGGTGAAACATTGCGTGATAACCTCAGTAGATCGGGATGATCTCAAAAACGGAGGATCAAAGGTCTGGGCTGCCACCATCAGAGCTATCCGCGAAGTATCGCCCGGCACTACCATTGAAACTCTCATCCCGGATTTCAAAGGAAATACCGATAGTATAGACGACATAGCAAGGGAGGTACCTGAAGTGGTTTCTCATAATATGGAAACGGTGAAAAGACTCTATCGTGCGGTGCGGCCGCAGGCAAATTATGCACGCAGTCTGTCGGTAATACGCAGGCTGAAGGAAAAAGGCATGCGCACCAAATCAGGTATTATGGTAGGCCTGGGAGAAACACATGAAGAAGTGTTTCAGATCATGGATGATCTGCTGGAAGCCGGATGCGATGTGCTTACAATCGGTCAATATTTGCAACCTACTAAAAAACACATTGCAGTGCATGAATTTGTCCACCCGGAAGTTTTTCTTCTTTACAAAGAAACCGGCCTTGCAAAAGGATTTAAATACGTGGAAAGCGGTCCGCTGGTGCGCTCTTCCTATCATGCCGAACGACATATCGTTTGAAAGACAGAAAGCCCACATGTGCTTACAATCATACAGGGGAACGCAAGTCAGCTTTCTTTACTGTAATTTGACAATACTCGTTAACACAATTGTTTTATCTTAGTACCACATAGTTTATAGTAAAAAAACACCCTTAAAGAGATGAAGAAATATCTTTTGCTGCCGGTAGTGCTGATTGCCGTAGTATGCGGTTCTGTTGTGTATCAAACCCGGCATGCATGTATCCCTCAGGTTGATAACGAAAGCCAGCGGATGATAAGTCCGGCTTATACAATTTCCCGTTTGTTTACTTCTGCCGAACAAGAGCATGAAAGAGAGAGATATAAGGAAAGTGATGGTAAAATCATCAAGCCTGCCCTTGAATATCTGGGGATGATGCGCAACAACCAGATTACCGGCACCATTGATTTCAAAGATGTGTATCAGGCACGTCAGCAGGCTCTCGCTTTACGTAACAATGCCTCTGTGCAGAAACGGTCGTTGGGCCTCCAATGGGAGGAACTGGGTCCCGACAATGTTGGTGGCCGCACACGTGGCTTTCTCATCAACCGCAACAATCCCCAGCATATTCTTGCCGGCAGCGTAAGTGGAGGACTGTTTGTTTCCTATGATGGCGGATTATCGTGGGCACCGCATCCTTCAAATGCAACTATGGGCAATCTGAGCATTTCAACCATTCGTCAAGCCTCCAATGGAGACATTTATGTAGGGACAGGAGAATATTTCGCTCCGCATACTTCAGGCATACCTACCAATTTTGGTGCACCGGGTTTCATCGGGGGCGGAATCTTCAAATCCACCGATGGTGGACAAACGTTCACCGTGTTGCCTTCCACCCAGCCCCTACCTAACTCCAACAACGAAACATGGGCCTTTGTCAATGAAATAGCCATAGACCCCAACAACCCCTTTCGCATCTTTGCCGCCACCGGACAGGGATTAAAAATCAGCAATGATGGCGGACTCACATGGACTGACCCTACGGGAATTGATCCGCCCGTGAATGCCGCCTCTCAGGAAGTAGTTATCAGTTCGGCCGGTGCGGTGTATGCCGAAATCAACCGCAAGTACTATTTATCGGGCAATGGCACCAATTTTCAAAACCGAACCGGACTAGGCGGCTTTCCCGGCAACAATATTGGAAGGATTGAATTTGCCGTGTCGCCTCAGGACCCCAACTACGTGTATGCCGTAGTCGCTACAGGAGGTGCCCAGAGCAAGCTGCGCGGCATCTATCGGTCAGTAAATGGGGGACTGGACTGGACCACCCTTATCGGTAGCGCATCCGAAACATTTGATGTGCTTGGTTTTCAGGGAACCTGGAATATTGCGCTCGGAGTAGATCCCAACGATAAAAACCGCTTCTGGGTAGGCGGTCAGACCCAACTATGGAGTTGGTCGCAGGAGAAAGGCTGGGATCAGATTGCTTCCTCTTCAGGAGAATCTTTCACCAATCCCTATTATGTACATGCGGACATGCATGTCATTCAGTTTGACCCGACCAATCCTAACCGAGTGTTTGTTGCCAATGATGGAGGCATTTATCGCTCTATAGATGCCCTGCAACAATTTCCAAAATTTTCCATGCGAAACAAGGGGTACAATGTTACTCAGTTCTACAGCATGGCTGCCAATCGCTTTGGACATATAATGGGGGGGTCGCAAGACAATGGAACCCAACTGATTGATTTCACAGGCAACACCCGTATGAGCGCACGGGAGGTTTATGGAGGTGACGGAGGCGATTGTGAAATGTCAGACATTAACCCGAAGGTGTTATTTGCCTCTACCTATAGCGGCAGAGTTTATCGTTCTTCAAACGGAGGCGACTCCTTCAGTGGTTTTTATGATGACAATATTGACCGCGATCTGAACGGGGAGATGGATCGTCAGACGCTTTTTATGGCTGCTACCTTTTTATGGGAACAGGATAACTCATTTGACACCATTATCGGCATAGATACCTTTAATGTAATAGACCAGCGTTCAATTTATTTCTTAGGCGCATTGAATCAGTTGTGGTTTACTCCCGAAGCACTGAATTTTAGCACGCAGCCTTACTGGTATGAAGTGGAGCTTACCGGCATGGTCTCCGAAATTGAGGTTTCTCCCTCTGGAACGGTCTTCTGCGGAACCACGCAGGGCACAGCCTATCGGATTGAAGGTATTCAGCACCGCTACTATGCCGATACTACCGAAGTGGGCCCTCACCGCTACACTGTAAGATACATACCTGATTACCCGCGCCCCTCCAGACCCAACACCCAAACCAACTATCCGGGATGGGACTGGCCGGGTAATGCTACTTCTTATCAGAATATTACCCGAACCACTTTATTTACCTTGAGCGGTCGCTATCTTACCGGCATAGCTGTTGACCCCAACAACAACAACCACATTGTACTTACCTTCGGCAACTACGGAAATACCAATTATGTATATCGCTCCGTAAACGGCACCAACTTTACTTCCATTCAAAACAACCTGCCGGCCATGCCCGTCTATGATGCGGTGATTGATTATTACAATGCCGATAACCTTATTCTTGCTACCGAAATGGGAATATACGCTTCTTCCGATGCGGGAGCTACATGGACAGAAGAAAACAATGGTGCTGCTACTGTGCCGGCTTTCAAAATGTTTCAGAAAGCCCTTTATGAAGATGGTTGCAAAATTCTTTATGTAAGCACCCATGGCCGAGGCATGTTCAGAAGCACATCTCTCACCCCCTCCGGTTGTACGCTGGAGCCGGGCCTTACGGTGGGCGTAAAGGATGTTTTCACGGCAAAAGTTGCTTCTTCTTTGCAGGTGTATCCCAATCCTGCCAGTGATAAGGTTGTGGCCGAATTCCATGTGGTAAAGCCTCAAAAGGTTTCCCTGCTGTTTGCAGATATTGCCGGCCGCATTGTAAAAACCATGGAGCTGGGCACACTACCTGCCGGCCCTATCCGCCAGCAAATAGAGCTGGATAATGTGCCGACAGGGTCATATCTGATTATTCTTAGGCTGGGGGAAACGACTGAAGCCAAAAGGATTTCGGTTACCCGGTAATGTGGCTCATACAGCGCATTTTAGGTGAGCATTTTGTGGCAACAAAGATGTAAACCCTTATTTTAGCGCAGCCATACAATCCATGAAAGCATCACCCTACTTCACTGAAGACCATGAGCTGTTTCGCCAGAGTGTCAGGCAGTTTGTGCGTGCCGAAGTTCTGCCCCATATAGAAAAATGGGAAGAGGAAGAGCGCATACCTGCTGAGACATGGAAAAAAATGGGCGATTTGGGTTTTCTGGGCATCAACATGCCTGAGGAATATGGGGGAACGAACAATGACTTTTTTTACTCGGTAGTACTCCTGGAAGAAATAGCTAAAAGCGGCTGTGCCGGGCTGGCCGCAGCTCATGGGGTACATCAGTTCATGTCAACGGCACATTTGGTAAAAGCCGGCAGCCCGGAACTGAAAAAGAAATATCTGCCCGGTGCTATAAACGGATCTCTTTTGGGAGCACTGGCCATATCTGAACCCGGAGCCGGATCGGATGTGGCTTCCATACGCACTACCGCTGTGAAGCAAGGAGATCACTATGTGCTCAACGGTCAAAAAACTTTCATTACTAATGGCGTTTATAGTGACTTTGTCACGGTGGCCTGTAAAACGCGTCCGGATGCCGGCACTGCCGGTATCAGCCTTCTGATTGTTGACCGTAATACTGCGGGCTTTACCGCCCGTAAACTGAAAAAAATCGGGTGGCGGAGTTCTGACACCGCTGAATTGTTTTTTGAAAATGTACACGTGCCGGCAGAAAATCTCATCGGAGAGGAAAATCAGGGCTTTTATTACATTATGGAGAGCTTTCAGCTGGAGCGGCTGGTTGCAGCAATCTCGGCTGTGGCTGGTGCTGAGCTGGGCGTGGAAACAACGCTCAAGTACATAGGCGAACGGGAAGCATTCGGGAGACCAATTAGCAAATTTCAGGCTATCCGGCATCGTCTCGTTGATCTTATCACCGAACTGGAAGCTGCCCGTCAGCTTACTCTGTATACGGCATGGCTTTTTGACCGTGGTGAATTTGCGGTGAAGGAATGCACCATGGCAAAGCTGCTGGCTACAGAGCTGGGTAAAAAGGCTGCAGATATCTGCCTGCAGTGCTTCGGTGGCTATGGTTATATGGAAGAATACCCTATAGCCAGAATGTACCGCGATGCACGGGTGGGAACCATTGTAGGAGGTACTTCGGAAATCATGCGCGAAATTTTATCCAAAATAATCATTGACGACGCGCAATACCAGCCGGCTTATGGTACACAAAAGCCAGATGTTCAAAAAACGGACACGTCATCTGAACCGGCTGTCTCTTCGGATAAATCCATTTTTAACTTAAATAAATCTGCAACTATGAATGGTAAACCAGAAAAAGCTTCGGATATCATTAAAGGGCTTCCCGCAAGGTTTAAAGCAGACAAGGCAGAAGGCTTTGATGCCGTGTTCCATTTTGACATTGCCGGGAGCAACGGAGGACAATTTACTGTAACTGTAAAAGACAAAACCTGCACCGTAACCGAAGGCTTTCAGGGAGAGCCTACCTGTAAGGTGACTACTCAGGACACCGTTTACGAAGACGTGGAACTGGGACGCACCAACGCGCAAATGGCCGTAATGACGGGTAAAATTAAAATCAACAACATCGGTGCTATGATGCGCTTTGTAGGCCTGTTTGACCGGTTGGCGTAATGGACCTCTCGGGGGTCCGAGGGCCTGTCTTAACTTTCTGTCCGGCATGTAGTTCCCCACAAAGTAAATTCTTTGCCTTTTGAGCCCCGAATTTCCGGAAATTGTTTCTTCCCTGCCTGCGCGTTTTCGTGCGGAGAAAGCAGAAGGAGTTTCCGCTGTGATACATTTTGACTTAAGCGGAGAAGGGTGGCCGTTTACCGTAATCATTGAAGGAGGCAGATGTACGGTAGAAAAGGGACTTGTCGGCACGGCAACCTGCATCATCCGGACAGATGCCGACAGCTACGTGCAACTGGAAAAGGGGGAGCTCAACCCTCAGGCTGCTTTGCTAAGCGGGCGGGTGGAGGTAAGCAACCTGATGGAAGTGATGCGTTTCACGCGCCTTTTTCGCAGATATGAAGAGTCTGACGCACCTGGTACAGCCACCATGCGTCCTGAAAAAGAGGGCCCGCTGAAAGGATTGAAAATTGTGGATTTTACCCGCTTGTTACCCGGTCCTCTTGCTACCATGCTCATGGCAGACTTGGGCGCTGAAGTAATTAAAATTGAAGATCCAGATGCCCCGGACTACATACGCAGCTTTCCCCCGTTTATAGGCAATGATTCAGCTTACTACATCAGCTTAAATCGTGGCAAACGCAGTGTAGCTGTCAATTACAGCGTGGAGGAAGGGAAGGAAATTGTCAGGCGTTTGATCCGCGAAGCAGATGTGGTGATTGAACAATTTCGGCCGGGCGTGATGGATGCTCTGGGTTTGGGATATGCTGCATGTGCCCAACAGCATCCTCGTCTGATTTATGTATCGTTGACCGGTTATGGCCAAACAGGACCCTATGCTGCCTGTGCCGGGCACGACCTGAATTATATTGGTTACAGCGGATTGCTTGAAACTACGGGTACAAAAGAAGCCCCTGTTATTCCGGGTGGTCAGATTGCCGATGTCGCTGCCGGCTCCTATATGACTGTCAATGCGGTACTTGCTGCCTTGTATGCCCGGGAACGCACTGGCAAGGGTCAGCACCTAGATGTGTCCATGCTGGATTGTGTTATACCTATGATGGCATTGCAGATTGCCAGCTATTATGGGTCAAGGAAGGAGCCCTCAAGGGGAGATTTCAGCCTCTCAGGGGCAATAGCCAATTACAATGTTTACCGCTGTGCCGATGGGAGGTTCGTTGCTTTAGGAGCCCTTGAACCGAAGTTTTGGGAAAATTTTTGTGATCTGGTAGGGAAGCCTGAATGGAAAACCCGCATGTTGAATTCCGGAGCTGATATGCACGCACTGAAGGAGGAAGTAGCCGCCCTGTTTCTATCCAAAACCCGGGATCAATGGATACAGTTGTGTGAGGGTAAAGATGTGTGTCTCACACCCGTATTGTCGATTGCAGAATTAGAACAAGATCCACACATCAGGGCAAGGCAGATGCTGGTGCCTGATGAGCGCTATCCGCAGATGAAGCTCTTAGGCAGGCCGCTTAAATTTTCCGCCTCGGGAGGAAGTGTTTCCTGGAGTGCTCCTGCTCTGGGAGCTGACACAACAGAGGTTTTGAGGGCTGCCGGCTACACACCCGAACAGATTGCTGCATTCAGAAAGCGGAATATAATCCGCTGAGTCTTCTTAAGCGGTATTTAAAGATAAGAATCGCTTAGGTTAATTCTGGTCTTTGCGCAAGCAGCCGGCTTTCAGTTTAAGCTTCTGAAATCCACCGGCACCACTTTTGAAACACCCGCCTCCGGCATGGTAACTCCATAAATAACATCTACCGCAGACATGGTTTGTTTGTTATGTGTTACCAGAATAAACTGGGAGTCTTTTGAGAAATGACGGATTGTTTTATTGAACTTCTCAATGTTGGCATCATCCAGTGGAGCATCCACCTCATCCAGAATGCAGAAAGGGGCTGGCTTAAGCAGATACAGGGCAAACAGAATGGCCAGAGCAGTCAATGATTTCTCACCTCCGGAGAGCTGATTGATGGTTTGGGGGCGTTTCCCTTTGGGTTTGGCAATGATATCAATGTCTGATTCCAGAGGATTTTGCGGATCAAGCAGAATCATGTCGCAGGTATCTTCTTCAGAAAAGAGCGTGCGGAAGATATTCTGAAAATTTTCCCGCACCTTTTCAAAGGCATCCATAAATTGCTGCTTGGCCGTTTCTTCAATTTCGTTGATGGTGTCCATCAGAGACTTTTTGGCTTCGGTGAGATCGTTTTTCTGGGAATTGATAAATGCATAGCGTTTTTGCATTTCCTCGTAGGCTTCCACAGCCATAGGGTTTATTTCCCCGAAGTTTTCCAGACGGGTTTTTATTTTCAGTGCTTTTTCACGGACTTCTTCCTCTACAAGTGCGGGGTCGGCCGGCTGATCGGTAATATCCTCCAGATTTACATGAAATTCAGCGGCAAGGCGTTCGCGGATCGTGTTGATTTCAATGCGCAGGTCTGTTTCTTTTTCTTTGATTTCGTTGAGGAGCATGTCTAGCTGTGCGCGGTTTTTCTGGAGTGTTTTAATCTGCTCCTCGTGTTCGTTGAGATTGCCGCGTGTTTCGTAGTACTGCGTTTCAGCCTGACTTAGCGTTTTTTCAAAATTTTCCTTTTCGGTGTAGGCGGCTATCAGCTCAGCAGTGAGCTGCTCGGCTTGTTGCTGATGGATTTTACATTTTTCCTCATCCAGAATAATTTCCTGGCGCGCCTGTTCTATGCGGGCTTTAAGTTCGCCAATTTGTCGTTCGGCAAAGCCGGCTTCCTGCTCCAGGGAGTTGAGCAGATTCTGCTGCCGGTGGAATTCAATGTTTTTTTCATTGTATGCTCCGGCAGAAGCAGCCAGGGTTTCACTGGCTTTGTTATAACGCTGCGAAAGCTGGTCAAAGTCAGAGCCTGCTTTTGCGCGCATGGCTAGCAGCTGGCTGAGCTGACTCTGTAGTTGATGGTTTTCTGTTTCCAGACTATCAATGCGATTTTGAATATTTTGGTTTTTGGTAGAGTTTTCCGTGATAAAGCCCTGAAAGTTTTCAATGCGGGTGAGCAGGGAAACCAGCTTTTGTCCGGTGTTGGCCAGTTCCTCTCTTATGGATTGAATCATATTCTGTTTGGAGGAAGCCTTCAGGGCAGCTAACGTATTCCGGATTTCCTGGCTGTTGGCTTCCAGCTCTTTTACACGAGACTCCAGCTTTTGAATTTCTTCCTTGAGCTTTTCCAGGTTCTTGATGCGTCCCAGCCGCATTCCCTCAAAGAGACCCAATGACCCACCGGATAGGGAAAACCAGGTGCGTGCGTATTTACCGCTGTAAGAAAGGATAACCACTTTCTCATCTTCCACTGCAATATTGTGAAAATCCGATTCGGGGATCAGATATACATTGTCCAGCAGGAAGGCGGCCAGGTTGAGGTATTTGCTCTCAATTTCAATGACCTCCATGGCCGGAATGGCATGAGGAATATTGAGCCTTGGATGGTGCTGATAGTTGTCAAACTTGCTTAGGATAAAAAAGTTAGCTCTGCCCATGGAAGCTTCCGAGAGAAGGTCAATAGATTCTCTGGCGGCCTCCGGATTGTCCAGTATGAAATAATTCAGAAAGGGCTCCAGATAGTTTTCAATGGCAGCGCGATATTTTTCATCGCAGTATAAGATGTCGGAGAGGAGGGGAGCCTGCTTTGCTTTATCAGATTTCTTTTTCAGGAATTTGATAGATTCGGGGAAGCCTTCCAGATTGTCTACGAGGCTTTTGTTGAGGTTGTATTCATTTTTTTTGGAGTCCAGCTTGCGGCTTTCTGCCGAGAGGGTTTGCTGGGCTTCCTGCAATGCATTTTCCATGCGGACAATTTCTTCCTGCAGGAGGGTTTCTTCATGCTGCAGTTGATCCAGCTCGGCCTTTTTATGATCAATATAGGCTTTCAGTTCATCGGCTTCCTGCTGCAGGCGGGCAGTTTGAGACTGTAGTTCCTCGTTTTTCCCTTTGTTCTGTGCAATGGCGCTAAGCAGATTGTTCTTTTCGGCTTCATTGATGGCTATCTTTTTTTCCAGGTCATGCACTTGCTTATCCAATTGCTGGTTGGACTGGCGAAGCGCATCCAGTTCGGCTTTGAGCTGGTCATTTTGCTGACGGGCTCCGGACACTTCCTTTTGCTTTTCCTCCAGTTCACGGACAAATGCTTCCAGAAGCGCTTTTTGAGCGAGCCGTTTTTCGTTGAGTTGCTCCAGCCGTGCAGTGTGATTGGCAATCTGAGCTTCGGCATCGGCAATTTGCTTCCGGAGTTGGGTCATGCGTTCCTGGAGGAAGCGCGTCTGTTCAAGTGTAAGGTTCTTATCACTTTCCTTGCGGGTGATGGAGTTAATGAGGTCGTTGAGTTCTTTCTGGCGTGCAGTGAGGTGTTTTTCTTTCTCCAGGAGTGCATTTTTAAGAGC
Organism: Chitinophagales bacterium; assembly: GCA_026003335.1. NCBI lineage: Bacteria > Pseudomonadati > Bacteroidota > Chitinophagia > Chitinophagales > Chitinophagales bacterium. The sequence continues at coordinate 237,361 of BPHB01000003.1, forward strand.
TGCAATTTCGGCTTCCAGTTTCTGGATGTGGGTTTCCAGGGCGAGTTTCTGGTCGCTGAGTCGGGTTTTTTCCTGCTCGAGGGAGGCTGTACTTTCGCGGTGGCGGGCAACCTGCATGCGTGCCAGTTCCAGACTGAGTGTTTTGTATTCTTCTTTCAGTGCCTGGTAGCGTTTGGTTTTTCTGGCCTGTGCTTCCAGTTGTTTGAGGTTGTTTTCTATTTCAAACAGCAGGTCTTCTACACGGGCAAGGTCAGCATCAGTAAGGGCAAGCTTGTTGAGGGTTTCTTTTTTGCGGATTTTGTATTTTGAGATTCCGGCAGCTTGTTCAAACAATCTTCTGCGGGAATTGTCACGATCATTAAGTATTTCATCAATCATTTTCAGCTCAATGATGGCATAGGAGTCACTGGCTATGCCGGTGTCTATAAACAGGTTGGTGATATCTTTCAGGCGGCAGGAGACATTGTTGAGTTTGTATTCGCTTTCGCCATTGCGATGCAGAATGCGGGTAATGGTAATTTCTTTAAATTCAGAAGGGATGAGTCCTTTGTTGTTTTCAAAAGTAAGGGACACTTCAGCCATTCCGGATGGTTTGCGCTGTTTGGCTCCGTTGAAGATGAGGTTGTCCATCTTTTCGGATCGGAGGCTGCTGGTTTTTTGTTCACCGAGGACCCAGCGTATGGCATCCACAATGTTGGATTTGCCGCTTCCGTTGGGGCCCACCACACCGGTGATGTTCTGGTTGAAGTGGATGGATGTTTTTTCCGCAAAGCTTTTAAATCCCTTTATGCTCAGTGTTGTAAGTCGCACGCGTTCTCAGGTTTTGTTTTCAAAAATTAAGAATTAGAGTTCCAAAATAGGGTAAACTCCTTCCTCCACTTTTGAGGAATTTTCCACAGTGTTGGAAAATTTTCCGGGAAGAGAGACAGAAAAATGATTAAGGTGCAAATATAGTTCTCTGCAAGGTGGTCAGACAAAGGCTGCCTCGGGGTACACATCAGATTGAGCAGGGTTTGAGGGGGGGCTGCGGCAATGAAGCAGGCCGGCTACATGGAGGCGGTGAACAGCAGATCTATATCAGTGTATTTCAGGTTGAATTTCTCGCTGAGGTATTTGTTTGTCAAGCTGCCATGATAGATGTACACGCCATGACGTGAGCCGGCATCATGGTAAAGGAATTTTTCAAAGCCGCCATATTCGCTGGATTTAAGCAGCCTGGAATACAGAATGTTGCTGATAGCATAAGAGGCAACCTTGGCTACACGGCTTGCCACATTGGGTACGCAGTAGTGAATGACGTCATATTTTGTGAACACAGGGTTTTCATGAGAGGTTACTTCAGAAGTTTCAAAGACGCCCCCCTGATCAATGCTGACATCGATAATCACGGCTCCCCGTTTCATTTGAGAAACCATTTCTTCAGTGACTATGATGGGGGAGCGACCGGATTCGGAATGAATGGCTCCAATCACCACATCGGCTGTACTGATTTCCCGCAGCAGTACATCGGGATAAATAGCTGAGGTGTAGAGTTTTCTTCCGATGTTGTTCTGCAGGCGCATCAGCTTGTATATGTTGTTGTCAAAAATTTTTACTTCAGCACCCAGGCCGATAGCTGCTCTGGTGGCTGATTCGCCTACTACACCGGCTCCCAGAATAATCACCTTTGCAGGAGGAACTCCCGAAATGCCACCCAGCAGAATGCCCTGTCCGTTGTTGGTATTGCTCAGATATTCTGCAGCGATGGCAATAACCACGTTTCCGGCAATTTCACTGATAGAGCGCACAAAGGGAAAAGTGCCGGATTCGTCTTTCATATATTCCAGTGCCAGAGCTGTGATTTTTTTGTTCATTAACTTAAGCAGGTAATCGTCTTTAATGGTGGGCAGGTGAATTGGCGAAATCAGAATCTGGCGCATCTTCAGCAGGGATATTTCTTCCTCCGAGAGAGGGGCTACCTTCAGAATGATTTCTGCGTCAAACACTTTTTTAGGGTCATAGGCAATCTCCGCTCCGGCTTCAGCATAATCACGATCTTTGAAATGGGCCCCTTCTCCGGCCTTTGTTTCAATAACGATACGATGGCCGTGAGCCACCAATATGCTTACTGATTCGGGTGTAAGAGGTACTCGTTGTTCCTGAAAACGCTTCTCTTTGGGGATGCCGATAAAGAGTTTGCTGGTTTGTTTTTTCAACTGAGCAGGTGCTTCCTGGGGAGAGAGCCCATAAGCAACCTGATGGCCTGAAGGAATAGAACCTGAAACCGGTTTGTGTGTCATGTTTTATAAACAGATTCTAATAGTTCTGGAATTATCTGCATTGATAGAAAGATAAATCCTGACAGCAGTGTCAGGGAAAAATGTTTCAGCCACCTGTGGCCATTCCACGAAACAATATTGGCTGGAATGAAAGATTTCCTGCAACCCGATATCCAAGGCTTCCCGAATGCTTTCAAGGCGATAGAGATCAATATGATAAATACGTTCCGGAGTTAAACCGGGCTGGAGGTGATATTCATTAATCAAAGAAAATGAAGGACTTGATATAGCATCCTTGCAGCCGAGAGCTAAGCATATTGCTTTTATCAATGTAGTCTTCCCGGCTCCAATTTCACCGTAAAATGCAAAAAAAATCCGATTCTTACAATATTCCAAAATCTGCCGCGCGGCCTCTTGCAGTTGATTTTCCTGTACCTGGTGCAGACTAAGCTCTTTACTCATCGGTTAGTGTAAACGGCAAAGGGAATTATAATTTCTTCCAGGGAGATGCCTCCATGTTGAAAAGTGTTTTTGAAGTAATTTACAAAGTGGTTGTAGTTGTTGGGATAAACGAAAAACTTATCTTCTTTGGCGAAAATATACGTGGAGCTCACAAAGGAGCGGGGTAGGCCTGCGTCCTGCGGATTTTTGATTTCAAAAACGTCTTTGGGTTCAAAATTCAGGTTTTTGCCGGTCTTATAGCGGATGTTGGTGGTGGTGGTTCTGTCAGCGATGCATTTGCTGGGTTCATTGACACGAATGGAGCCATGATCGGTGGTGAATATAAGCGTGACTTCTTTTTTTTGTGCCAGTTTTTTCAGGGCATTATGCAGCGGTGAATGTTCAAACCACGACAAGGTCAGTGAACGATAGGCGGCTTCATCGTTTGCCAGTTCTTTAAGTACCTCCAGCTCAGTGCGCGCATGAGAGAGCATGTCAATGAAGTTATAAACAATAGACACTATGTTGTTATTCAGGTAGTTAATGATGTTGCTCTCAAGTAATTTTGCATCTTGATGCTGCGTGATTTTGATATATTGTGCTTTAATGTCATTGCGGAATTTACGTTTAAGCAAGTCTTTAAAGAAGTCCTCTTCATGCAGATTTTTACCGCCCTCTTCTTCATCATTTTTCCATAGTGCAGGAAACCTCTCGGCAATTTCAGATGGCATCATGCCTGCAAAGAAGGCATTTCTGCAGTAATGCGTGGCGGTGGGCAGAATAGCGTAGTAGGTACTTTCTTCCACCAGACGGAAGGAATCTGCTATTACCGGTTGAATGACTTTCCATTGATCAAGCCGCAGGTTGTCAATAAGAATAATGAAAACCGGTTTAGTGGCTTTGAGGTAGGGGAAAATTTTCTTTTCCATCACGGTGTGCGACATAACCGGAGCGTCATCGCTATTTTTCAGCCATCGCAGATAATTTTTCATAATAAACTTATTGAACTCCACATTTGCTTCCTGCTTTTGTAAGGCAAAAACTTCGCGCATATCCTGGGTTTGTGAGCGCTCTAACGCCAGCTCCCAATAGACAAGCTGCTGGTACAACTCGGACCATTCTTCGTGGCTCTGGCTGGATTGGATGGATGAAAATATCTTCTGAAACTCCCGCTGATAATCGGCTGTGGTTTTCTGGCTGACCAGTTTTTTGTTTTCGATGAGCTTTTTAAGTGTCAGGAGTATCTGATTGGTTTTCACGGGTTTAATAAGGTAATCAGCTATTTGTCCGCCAATAGCTTCTTCCATGATGTTTTCCTCTTCGTTTTTTGTAACCATCACGATAGGCAGGCTGGCATGAATAGCTTTGATACGTGCCAGCGTCTCCAGGCCTGATATGCCGGGCATATGTTCATCCAGAAAAACAATGTCTACCGGTTGGCTTTTGCATTTTTCAATGGCATCCTGTCCATTGGTGACTGCTATAACCGAATAGCCCTTCTGTTCCAGAAAAAGGATTTGAGGCTTCAGCATTTCAATTTCATCATCGGCCCAAAGGATATTCACCGTGTGCATAGATTGTCTATTTTTGAGCATCAAAGTTAATCACTACAAGTCGCCCATTGTTGAAGGACAGTTTCCTGCCTGTAGTTAATAAGCGTAAGATTTTCAATGATCCTGTTTATGGATTTATCAGCATTCCCTTTGAGCTGATTTTTGACCTAATTGAACATCCCTACTTTCAGCGTCTTAGGCGTATAACTCAGCTGGGTCTGAGTTATTACGTATATCCGGGTGCCTACCATACACGATTTCATCATGCTCTTGGAGCTCTTCATTTGATGACCTTGGCTTTAGATGTGCTTCAATACAAAGGACACAAAGTCACCCGTAAAGAGGCCGAAGCTGCCTGTGCAGCTATCTTGCTGCATGATATCGGGCATGGCCCCTTTTCGCATACATTGGAAAACTGCCTGATTCCGGGGGTATCCCATGAATTTCTCTCATCCCGGTTCATGGAAGCGCTGAATGCGGATTTCCGGGGCCGTCTTTCCCTTGCTATAGACATATTCCGCGACAATTACAAGAAGCGCTTTTTGCATCAGCTCATATCCAGCCAGCTGGATGTTGACCGGTTAGACTATCTCAAAAGAGATAGTTTTTTTACAGGTGTTCAAGAGGGCGTCATCGGGCATGATCGCATTATTAAAATGCTGGAGGTGAAAGATGACCGCCTGGTGGTAGAGGAGAAGGGCATCTACTCTATAGAGAAATTTCTCGTAGCCCGCAGATTAATGTACTGGCAGGTTTATCTGCACAAAACCGTTCTGGCTGCTGAAAGCCTGTTGGTGAAAATTATGCAGCGGGCCAAAGAGCTTGCCTTAAACAATGTTTCGTTAGACGCCAGTCCTCCTTTAAAATATTTTCTCTATAATAACGTTTCTCGCAAAAGTTTTATGGATGCTGAAGAGCCATTAGAACAGTTTGCCCGCCTGGATGATGTGGATGTGTTGGCAGCAGTAAAACTCTGGACCCGGCACCCGGATACGGTATTGTCTCTGCTTTGCAAAGCCCTAATTGAACGCAAATTGCCTAAAATAGAGCTCCGCAACGAGCCATTTCCTCCGGCTCGTATAGAACGAATAAAAAAAGCCGTTAAATTGCATTACGAACTTAGTCAGAGGGAGGAAGATTACTTCGTCTATACTTCCTCTACCAGTAATTTTGCCTATGACCCTGAAAAGGGGAATATCAACATCTTGTATAAAGACGGTCGGCTTATGGACATCACAAGGGCGTCTGATCAGTTAAATATATCGGTGCTTTCCAGGCCCGTAGTCAAATATTATCTATGCTACCCCAAATTCATTGCTTTAAAATAACCTATGTCACTGACAGTTCAGGAAATCTGTGATTTGCTTAACGGCAGGCTGGAAGGTGATGGCAGCCGGCTTATTGAGGCGCCCGCCAGAATTGAAGAAGCCACTCCCTACCAAATCAGCTTTATCGGGCATCCGAAATATGAACAGTTTGCTGCTACTAGCCAGGCCGGGGCTCTCATCGTTGCTCCGAACTTCAAAATACCTTCGGGGGCGCAAAGTGCTTTCATTCGGGTGGACGATCCTTATGAAGCCTTCAGACGTGTATTGGAATTGTTCAGCTCAGGCCTTGCAGCCGTCAGAACCAAAAGCGGAATTGAACAGCCAGCCTGGATCAGCAACACAGCAAAGCTGGGAAACCGCGTGTACGTGGGAGCTTTTAGCTATGTGGGTGATAAGGTAGTTATAGGTCATCGGGTAAAAATATTTCCCGGGGTATTCGTAGGCGACAACGTAATGATTGGTGACGATACCATCGTGTATGCAGGAGTAAAAATATACAGCGGCTGTGTAATCGGGCAGCATTGCATTATCCATGCCGGTGCCGTTATCGGTAGTGATGGCTTTGGATTTGTACCTGGTAAAGACGGCTCTTTCACAAAAATTCCTCAAACCGGCAATGTGGTTATTGAAGACCATGTGGAAATCGGGGCAAATACCACCATTGATAGAGCCACGGTGGGTTCTACCATTATCCGTAAAGGAGTCAAGCTGGACAACCTTATTCAGATCGGCCATAATGTAGAGATAGGACAGCATTCAGCTATGGCAGCCCAGTCAGGCGTATCCGGTAGTACCAAAATCGGTAAAAACTGTCTTATTGCCGGACAGGTGGGTTTTGCCGGTCATCTGAAAATTGCTGATTGTACGCGCATAGGCGCCAAAAGCGGCGTTTCTAACAGTGTATCTACACCTGGAGGAACATGGCAGGGCATTCCGCTGATGGAACATCGTCAGAGTCTGAAAGCCCACGTGATTTACCGAAATTTGCCCGAACTGGAAAAACGTGTTTCCCGGCTGGAAAAACGTTTACAAGAGCTTTCTTCAGATGATTGAATATCAGAAAACCATTAAAGAGCCTATTACCATTCGTGGAACAGGCCTGCACACAGGTGAAGAAGCCTCTCTCACCTTTAGGCCCGCACCGGTTAATCATGGGTATAAGTTTAAAAGAATTGACCTCCCGGGTCAGCCGGTCATCAATGCAGACGTGGATTTGGTGGTGGATGTGCAGCGTGGGACAACGCTTGAGCAAAATGGTACGCGTGTAAGCACGATAGAGCATGCCCTGGCCGCCCTTTCAGGCTTGGGTATTGATAATGTATTGATTGAGCTAAACCGCCAGGAAGTGCCCATCATGGATGGTAGTGCTAAGCCATTTGTAGAGGCCCTCTTAAAAGCAGGGTTGGAAGAGCAAGATGCCGAGCGCAACTATTTTGAGCTTACCGAAACCATTGAATATTCTGACCCCTCTCCGGACAAGCGGGTGGATATCATTGCCACACCCAGTGAACAATTCAGGATCACGGTGATGATTGATTATAACTCTCCGGTGTTGGGTAGTCAGCTGGCTGCATTGGAATATCCTGAACAATTCAAAGAGGAGATTGCTCCCGCACGTACCTTTTGTTTTATCCATGAACTGGAGCAGCTGTTGGCTGCTAACCTTATCAAAGGAGGAGATTTAAACAACGCCATTGTTATAGTAGATAAACCTCTCTCAGATGACCAGCTGGATCATCTTGCACGGCTTTTCAACAAACCTCGTATGGAGGTCAAAAAAGAGGGCATCCTGAACAATGTAGAGCTGCATTTTCCCAATGAACCCGCCCGCCATAAGTTACTGGATGTGATGGGCGACCTGGCTCTGGTTGGCAGACCGCTAAAGGCAAAAATAACGGCCACCCGGCCGGGCCATGCGGCCAATATAGCATTTGCCAAAAAAATAAAGGCATATATTAAAAAGAACAGAATTAAAGAAGAAATACCCAAATATAACCCAGCTGCTCCCCCCATCATGGATATCAAAACCATTGCCCGCAGCCTACCTCATCAATATCCGTTTCTGCTGGTAGATAAAATCATTGAGCTGTCTGATTCGCATGTGGTGGGAGTTAAAAATGTTACCTTCAACGAGCCTTTTTTTATGGGACATTTTCCCGGAAATCCGGTTATGCCAGGCGTGCTGCAACTGGAAGCCCTTGCCCAAACCGGGGGTATCCTTGTGATGAATACGGTTGATGACCCCCAGCTTTACGATACTTACATGCTGATGATTGACAAGGCCAAGTTTAAGAACAAGGTAGTGCCCGGCGATACGCTTATTCTGAAGCTGGAATTGCTCAGTCCCATCCGCAGAGGAATTTGCGAAATGAAAGGCATCGCTTATGTGGGAGACAAAATAGCTTCGGAAGCCATTTTGGTAGCAAAAATATTTCGCAAGGAAGAAGCTTAAAAACAAATAGCATTTAATGCATGATACATGGAATCAATGAGGGGCCTTATCCCTACTATAAAACTACAAATGCTTTGAACCATTCTTTATCACATATCCATCCTGAGGCACGCATTGCCAACAACGTGGTGATTGAACCTTTTGTAACCATTGGTAAAAATGTTGAAATTGGTGAAGGTACCTGGATAGGTCCTTATGTTACAATTATGGAGGGCGTGCGCATCGGAAAAAATTGCCGCGTCTTTCCCGGAGCTGTTATTGGAGCCATTCCACAAGACCTGAAATTCAATGGGGAAGAAACCACCGTGGAAATAGGAGATAACGTAACTATCCGGGAGTATGTGACTGTACATCGTGGCACCAAACAAAGCAACAGAACGGTCATCATGGATAATGTGCTGCTGATGGCCTATGTGCATGTTGCACATGACTGTGTGATCGGTAGGAATGCCATTCTTTCCAACGGGGTGAACCTGGCCGGACATATAGAGGTAGGCAACTTTGCCATAGTAGGGGGCATGTCGGGCATTCATCAGTTTATTAAAATCGGGCAGCATGCTTTTATTGCAGGCGGATCTCTCGTAGGCAAAGACGTACCCCCTTATGTGAAGGCGGCACGGTATCCTTTATCTTATGCAGGAGTAAACTCCATAGGTCTCAGACGAAGAGGTTTCACTTCTGAAAAAATCAATCATATCCTGGACATTTACCGCATTTTATTTGTTAAACAGCGCAATGTCTCCATTGCCCTCAACATCATTGAGTCCGAGATGCCGGCCAGTGATGAGCGGGATGAAATTATCCGCTTCATTCGTGCATCAGAGCGCGGTATTATCAAAGGCTATAATCCCCACCATGACAATAACTCTTGAAAACTGTGGCAAACGCTATGAACGGGATTGGGTTTTCAGAAACCTCAATTACCAGTTTATAGCCGGCAACAAATATGCAATTCTGGGACCCAACGGATCGGGTAAAAGCACACTCATCCTGATACTCTCCGGCTACCTTACCCCCACGGAAGGACAGGTTAAAATGACATCGGGGCTTCATACGGTGCAACCTGACAGGTTTAGTCGCTACATCAGTCTCTGTGCTCCCTACCTGCAACTGATTGAAGAATTTACGCTGGCTGAACTGGTGCGTTTTCATCTCCGCTTCAAACCTGCCGTGAACGGATTGAAACCAGAACGTATCGTGCATCTTACCGGACTTGAACCCTATGCCGGAAGGCAGCTCCGTTACTTCTCTTCGGGTATGAAGCAAAGGGTAAAGGTAGCCCTGAGCGTGCTGTCAGATGTACCGCTAATCTTGCTCGATGAGCCTGCTACCAATCTGGATAAAGAGGGTGTATTGTGGTATAAGTGTCTGCTTGAAGAATATATCGGTAACCGCCTCCTTATCATCAGCTCTAATAGGGAAGAGGAATACGAGATGTGCAGCAACCGTATCTGTATTTCTGATTTCTCCCCTTACAACCAGCTTGCCGCTACGGTTAGTCATGCCGCTGAAACATAGCTCTTCGCCTAGAGCCTGATGTGAAGTTTTTCCGATATTTTGTGATAATATAAATGCCCGTAGAGGATTAAAGCAATACAATCTCTACGGGCATTTTAAGAAATGATTATGCCCTCTTTTAGCGCGCCAGAGTTACCTTTCCGGTAATCAGGTTTTGATCCGACCTAAGCTTGTACACATAGATTCCATCGCTCAGTTCTTTTCCTGAAAACTCAATTTTTCTCAGCTCTTCCTTTTGTACGTCTCCTTCAAACAGCGTGGCTACTTTTGAGCCCGTAATGGTAAATAGTTCCAGAGCTACCCTTGCGTCTTCATCCGTACTGAATTCAAAATATACCACGTCATTAAACGGATTCGGGTACACATTCAGCCCGGCATTAGCTGGAGCGTAGGCTGACGGCAACGTGGTTTTAGGACTGCTGCAGGGGGCAGCCGGAATCAGCTCGGCAAACAGCGCGCTTCCTGAACCGCTTTGCCCATCGTGATAGTTGTCTGTTTTCGTATCACCAAACCAAAGGAAGGGAGAGGCGCCTCCCGAGAACTCAATTCGCTGAATGTGTATTTCAAACGGATCTGCACCGTTGCTATAGGGGAGTTCCAAAAATCTGAGTTTAGTAAAGTCAAATCCCGGGAAGTCCGATAATGGTATGCACACGGTGAACCAGTTTGTTCCCGCATTAACCGGAACGTAATTACTCAGAGCTGGTCCGCTGCTGGATGCCGTTTGCGGCCTTATCTGTATGCGGTTCCACTGGGCATTGCCCATAGCATCTCGCAGAGTGATACATACCTGATTGTTTCCTCCGGCAATCACATTTTGATTTATCCAGAGTGTATTTGGATCATAGCCCAGTTTCAGTTTACGCCAGCTCTTTTGGCTGTTGACCACTCTCAGATAGGGCGGAGTCTGCGTGGAATTGCCAAAGCAGATGCCCGCACAATCCATATCACCGGGTACGCAACACGTGCCGTTTACATCCTGAATTGCCGGCCCATACACTGTACCCTGGCAGTCAAGCGGACAATTTCCAAAATTGGTCGTTTCACTGTCTGCAAAGTTTCCTCCAAAAGCTACCAAACTTCCATCCAGAGTGATACTGTATGATCCGTTTCCGAATGCACAGCAAATACCATCTCCGAATGCATCCAGAATCCTGAATTCAAAGCAGTGATTCGGGTCAACACAGAAGTTGCGCGTAAAGGTCATATTATTACCGTATGTGCCCTCTGCCACACTACCCAGGATGGTACCGGTGGTAAGATCTTCCAACTCCCAGGAAGTTTCATTGCCAAAAGCGTCTGTTGTAACGGAAACGGTGAGAATGACACAGTCGTCATCCACAATGGTGAAGTGAATGACGTCCGGCTGACCAGCTAACCCTCCGCTGCGATGGGGCCCATTGAAGGGAGTAGTCAGCATTTGATAATCACCCGGAACGGCATACCAGGTTTGATAGTTGCCCGTAGGCACATCACCGGCAACCGCATAAGGCGCAAAGTTTTCTGTACGGAAAGGCGCACCGTTCAGGTCAAAGCCTACGCTGCCCACATTACGACATACGTCAGCCCGGATGTTGAACGGAGGCATCGTGCGCTTGTTGATGATATCTCCGTCCTGCAGTGGCCTGATGTCGGTATCGGTAACTGCATTTACTATGGTATATCCTGTGATGATATCTCCCGGGCCCGCATCAACAACAGTGATCGTTCCGGTACCGATTTCTCCGTCAAAGCCATCCAGTTGCACATAATAGGTGGCACCGGGCATCAGGCAGTGCAGTTCCACAAGCGGACAGAACAGGCAAGCGGGGTTACCGTCATCATTGGCACCTATTTCGGTGTAGGTGCTGAAGTCTCCGCAATCTGTTACGGAGTAAACGGCCAGCTGACCATCCAGGGGTTCAGAGCTGATGATTACATGTCCGCTTGGAGGAGCTACAAAAGTATACCACAGGGAATTTTGTACATCGGGGTCCAGTGAACACCAGCCATCCGGTGAGTTGCAGGTAGACCCGGGAATGGAGCCTACACCCGGAGAAATTTCTCCGGGCAGAGCTGTGGCAAAAGTGTTGTCAAAGGGAGCAGGGGTTCCCAGTGTAAGGGGCTCAGCATTGCATGGGTCGTCATTGGCAGGCAATTCTACAGGATTGCAATTCAGAGTAAGCTCAAAGCTTCCGGTGTTGCTTCCGAAACCATGCACAAGAATGAAATAGTCCGTTCCTGCTGTAGATAACCATTCTACGGACGATGACAAACTGCTGAACGAACATCCGGAATCATCGTCATTGCCGACTTCGCAGAGCAGCGATGTACAATCTCCGGTGTAAACCGACAATTTGGTGTCATAGTTAGTGCCCGCATTGCACAGAGAAGCGGTTACAAAACTGCCATCCCCCGTGTAGCGATACCATACGCCCGGTGCAGTGTTGGAAGTAGAACAGAAAGGTGCCGCATCGGGAGTTGCATCGGCTGTAGAGCCGGTTATGGTGTCACCACATCCAATGGGAATAGCGGATGTGCAAAGATCATTGGTGGCAGTGACAGGCTCGCAATTCACTGATAAAGTGAACGAGCCGGACTCATTCTGGAAACCATGGACAAGGATTAAATATTGTACTCCCGGAGTAGAAAGGAACCCTACCTCAGAGGTAAAGCCGCTACATCCCGTGAAATCATCGTTGCCTCCTACACAGGTGAGTGTACCACAGCCATCGGTAAATACGCTGATCTTTGTGTCATAGTTGGCTGCATTACACGTACTTACAGTGACAAAGTCACCCGTACCTGTAAAAGAATACCAGACTCCCGGAGCTGAATTGGAGGTGCCGCAGAAAGACACACTATCTGCTGTTGCACTTTGTGTAGTTCCTGATACGGATTCTCCACAGAATATTGCAAGAGCATCAGCGCAAAGGTCATTTGCCGGGGCAGGAGGACAGTCGTTTGCCGTGATGGTTACGGTATAGGGCCCTAATGGGTCAAGGAAGGCGCCATCTGCAAATACGGGTATCAGATACGTCCCTGCAGGCAGATTGCTGAAAGTATAGATCAGATTGCCGTCACCGCAGGTGGTTTCGTCCGCTTGCCCGTCATCATCGGTGACAAAATCACCCGGAGTGCAGGAGCGATACAGGCGGGCAAACGTATTGAAAGTGGGAGAGAATGAACCGCAGTAAGCTATATCCACATTGCTGCAGGGTGCTGTCAGCGTGAAAGCTTCCCAGACCACTGCCAGCGAAGTACCGTTGAAAACAAATTCTGAGCTTTCAAATGCATCAGCAGTGGCTCCAAGGGTTGTGCCATTCAGCACAAGAGAAGACCCATTAGGAATCGTGTCCGCATCGGCTTCCGAGCAGTTGTCATTAGACGGTGCCGGTGCGGGAGGTGCGCAAGATACAGAGAGCGTGAATGAACCAATCTGTGAAGCAAAACCGTGTACCAGCACCAGATAAGGAATGCCGGGAAGAGAAGTAAAAGTAAATTCCGAAGTAAAGCCGGAACAGCCGGTGGCATCATCATTCCCGCCAATGCAGGTCAGAGTGCCGCAACCGTCTGTAAAAACACTGATTTTTGTATCAAAACTGGCGGCATCGCATGTGCTAAGGGTTATATTGTCTCCCGTGCCTAATATCGTGTACCACACGCCCGGAGCTGTATTATCTCCTCCGCAGGGTGCTACTCCATCAATAGTTGCACCCTGAGTATATCCTGCAACGGTATCACCGCAACCGATGGCAAGAGCATCAGCGCAAAGGTCATTTGCCGGGGCCGGAGGACAGTCGTTTGCCGTGATGGTTACGGTGTAAGGTCCTAATGTGTCAAGAAATGCGGGGTCAGCAAATATTGGTATCAGATACGTGCCTGCCGGAAGATTGCTGAAAGTATAGGTAAAATTACCATCCCCGCAGGTGGTTTCATCCGCTTGCCCGTCATCATCGGTGACAAAATCACCCGGAGTGCAGGAGCGATATAGCGTGGCAAATACATTAAATGTTTGTGATACAGATCCACAGTAAGAGATAGTCACATTATTACAATTTCCGGTTAGGGTAAAGCTCTCCCATACTACAGCAAATCCAAACTCAGAAGCCTCAAAGGCATCCATCGTAGCACCGGCATTCGTGCCACTAATCACTGCAGGAGTACCAGTATTCACCGCAGTTACCGTGGCATCCAGACAATCATCATTGGCAGGAGCGGGGAGCACGGGCTGGCAGTTAAGGGTGAGGTCAAAATCTCCGGTACCGCTGCCGAAACCGTGTACCAGCACCAGATAGGGAATGCCTGGCTGAGTGTTGAAAGAAAATTCAGAGGTAAGACCGCATCCGCTGGCATCGTCATTTCCTCCAATACAGGTCAGGGTGCCGCAGCCGTCCGTAAACACACTGATCTTGGTGTCATAAGTGGCATTATTGCAAAGACTCAGCGTAACACTACTCCCGGTTCCCGTAAAGGTATACCATACTCCCGGGGCAGTAATAGACGTACCACAGCTGGAAAGTGACTCCTGGGTGGCCTCATTGGTAGAACCGCTAATTGTCTGCCCGCACTGAATAGAAATTGCATCCAGACAATCATCATTAGCAGGAGCGGGGACCACGGGCTGGCAGTTAAGGGTGAGGTCAAAATCCCCGGTACTGCTGCCGAAACCATGTACCAGCACCAGATAAGGAATGCCGGGAAGAGAAGTAAAAGTAAATTCCGAAGTAAAGCCGGAACAGCCGCTGGCATCGTCATTTCCTCCAATACAGGTCAGGGTGCCGCAACCGTCCGTAAACACACTGATCTTTGTGTCATAAGTGGCATTATTGCAAAGACTCAGCGTAACGCTTCCCCCGGTTCCCGTAAAGGTATACCATACTCCCGGGGCAGTAATAGCCGTACCACAGCTGGAAAGTGACTCCTGGGTGGCCTCAGTGGTAGAGCCGCTGATTGTCTGCCCGCAGGTAATAGTAACTGCATTGGCGCATTCATCATTCGCTGGCGGCACAGCAAATGCAAAATGTGTTGCTAAAAGAATCAGGCAGTTTAATAAAATAATTATCCTTTTCATGATTTTTTTTATTTAATTAATAAACTTGTTTTTTTGAAATCTCTGATGGTTAAGATAAGGAGGTAAACCGTAAATTCATTGCAATAGCACGAAAAAAGCTTCAATTTCTTGTTGTATTTCAAGCCGATATAAGGAATCTCCGGGAATAGATTCTCTTTTCTCCGAAAAAAGTCAGACTGTATCTGGTATTTGTTCCTCTTGAGCTTAAGGCTGGCCTAATAAACGAGCTGTGTTTTGAGCGAATTTTTTATTTTAGTCATTGCCTTTTTAAGTAACATGAAGCGTATCAGAACCCTTCTGGTAATCTTTGATGAAGAAATAAGGCCGTTTGAAATTGAAGCTTTCCGCGGAGCAGTTATCCAAAAGGCTGGCCTTGAAAATACTGTGTTTCATAACCACTATGCCGATGGCCGCTATGTGTATCAGTACCCCCTCATTCAGTATAAAGCTGCACGCGGTAAACCCGTGTTGTTTTGCGTTGACCAGGGAGTGGACGAAGTACATCATTTTTTTACCAACAAAAACTGGGATGTGCACATTTCCGGCAGAACCCTGCATCTGAAAATAAGCCGTCTAGACCTTAAAAGCTGCAATCTGAACGTATGGAACCAGCATTTCAATTACCGCATCAGCCATTGGCTGGCGCTTAACCAGGAGAATTATAAAAAATATCTGGGCCTGCACACCGATGACGATAGAAGGCAGATGCTGGCCCGCATACTTACCGGTAATGTCATCTCATTTGCCAAAAGTGTTAAGTGGGAAGTGGACAAGCCCGTTGAAACGCGCATTACAGAAATGGTACGGCAAAAAACCATGCTGTACAAAAACAACAAGCTTCTGGCATTTGATGTTATTTTTTCGGCCAATGTATCGCTGCCCGACTGGCTTAGCCTGGGCAAAGGAGCCAGCCATGGGTTTGGCGTAATCAGAAGAATGAAAATGTATAAAACCGTAGCAACAATATCATGAAGGTAACCAGAGATCAGATTTATCTTGCCGCTTTGCTGCATGATATTGGTAAGTTCTTTCAGCGGGCTGACAGCGCTGGTGCAGCCAGATCAGCTTTACTAAAAAAAGAGATCAAAAATCTGGAAAGCCGGCTCTGCCCGCAGCGCAATAATGTTTATTCCCATAAGCATGTACTCTGGACGGCACAGTTTCTGGATAATTATGCTTCCTATTTTAAAAAAATGCTGAACCTGAACGAATCAGCATTTGATGAACTGCTTTTGCTCGCGGCTGCACACCATAAACCCTCTAGCTTTTCGGAACTAATCATTCAAAAAGCAGATCATTACTCATCCGGGGCCGACCGTGTGAATGAAGAAGCGGCATGGAAAGATGCTGAGCAGGAAAATGACAACAAATGGGATGCCTTTAAGCGCATCCCGATGAAATCCATATTTGAAGGAGTTAAACTGGACGAAGGGACTGCTATAACCTACCATCACAATCTACCCGTTAAGGCAATAGAATTTTCTGAGAACTATTTTCCTTCCAAAAACAATGTGGAAACTGGTTATGGCGCATTGTGGGAAAGATTTAATCAGGAATTTCAACAACTCAATACCCAATCATTTCGTGCATTTACAGGGTCTTTATTGTTTTTACTTGAAAAATTTGCAACGCGGATACCTTCCAGTACCGAACACTTGCCCGATGTATCGCTTTACGACCACCTGAAGACTACAGCAGCTTTTGCTGTTTGCCTGTACGACTACATACAAGATGAAATTAAAGAAGAAAAACTACCCGGAAAGTCTGACAAACCGTTTGTATTAATCGGGGGCGATTTAAGCGGTATCCAACAATATATCTATGGTATTGCCATGCGTAATGCCGCTAAAAATCTTAAGGGACGTTCGTTTTATCTGCACTTGCTCTGCGATAATATTGTGTGCTACATTTTAGATAAGCTTTCGCTATTTGATGCCAATGTTATTTATTCCAGCGGTGGAGGGTTTTATATCCTTGCCCCCCATACTAAACAAATAACAGAGACCATAAAAAAACTGCATGAGGAGATAAGCGAAAAAATACTAAACAGGCATCACAACGATTTATTCCTCTCTTTGCATTATGAACCCTTCGGGGAGGCTGAGCTATTCAGCGAATATAAAGAAAACCACATCGGGCAAATCTGGACAAAACTGGCCGAGAGCCTCAATAAAATAAAATTACAACGCAATAAGCACCTTTTAAAAAGACAATACGAAAAGTTTTTTGTGCCGTTTAATGTGGGTGGTGAAAAAAAAACCGATGCTTTTGACGGCCAGGAGTTAGACGATAACGACCGAAAACAACTGGACGGAGGAGATAATTATGTAAGCGCTTATAATTATGCATTGATTCAATTAGGTAAAAGACTGAAGTCTGCCGGCTACTGGATAATCTCAAACCAGGAGTTGCCTTATTTAGGCAATATGCATTTCCGGCCCGTAAACCTGCCTTATTATAACTATTTTCTCAATGCTAAGGAAATTGAAGAACAACGTACGCAACTTGCCGCATCGGCCGATGATGTGCGGGTTTATGCCTTTGACCCTGCAAACTACCTGAATAATCCTGTTAAGGGAAACCGGAATATATACGGATTTCAGTTTTATGGTGGAAACGATTACCCCAAAAATTTATGGCTTATTCCTAAAACCTTTGAGGAACTGGCCGGTGTGGAATTTGAAGATAAAAGACTGGAAAAAAGAAAAAAGGCACCACAACTGGTACGCCTGGGCTTTTTACGGATGGACGTAGACAATTTAGGTCAAATCTTCCGCACAGGTATCTCAGAAAAAAAGCGCTCCTTCAGCCGCTATTGCACCCTAAGCAGGAGTTTAGATTACTTCTTTAAGGGTTATGTGAATAGAATTTGGGAAAGCCATGAGGAATATAAAAATTTTACTCAAATTATTTATGCAGGGGGTGATGACCTGTTCATTGTGGGCAAGTGGGATATTCTGCTCAACATGGCTTATGATATTTACCAGTGGTTCCGGAAGTGGACCTGTTACTCCAATGCCTTTACCCTAAGCGGAGGAATGGCAATTCTTCCACCTAAATTTCCTTTGTTAAAGGCAGCCGCTATTGCAGAAAAACTGGAAAAAGCTGCTAAAAGCCACCGTTTCAATCAACAAAGTAAAAATGCCTTTGCATTTTTCAATTTTACTGAATACCACCAGGGCAACCATGAAGAAATTATCTTCAGCTTTAACTGGGAAAAGGAATTTCCGTACATCTACAATCTTAAAAATGAGTTAAAAAAACATCTCAGTGCCCAAAACGCCTTGCCCGCAGGGTTTGTAACAACCGTTTATACACTTATGCAAATGGCCAGGTTTCGCTACCAGGCTGCAAAAGACATATATGAGCCCACGCAGCGCCAGTTTATCTGGATTACGGCCTACCAGTTTAAGCGTAGCGCTGCCGGATTCAAACCGAATGATCCCGTGCATACATTTTTAATGCAATGGGTACAACATATTGCTACCGGACGGGTGGAAAACGGACAACTGCCCACCCGATACCATGCCCTGCAACTATTGGCCGTGGCCGCACGCTGGGCAGCTTATGAATTAAGGAAATAAATTGTTAACCAATTAAACCCCTCATTATGGCAAACGGACATCAACCACGCAAACCTCATCAAAGGTACGAAAGGAATGATTCCCAACATGCTCAGGTAAAAGAAATAATCGATTTAAATAAAGATAATATCAAAAAATGGACTCAAAACGGCATCAATGATGAAGCTATTAAGTTTGCAGACCAGTTTGGAGATTCTTTAAAAAAAGGCGGACTTACTACTTCACAAATACGAAATTTCTTCGGTGAGCTCAGGCGTATCCAGATGAACGGATACATTACCCCGGATGGCCGCTCAGAAAAAACGGCTTTTCTTATGGTAAAGCCCAAGTTGGCCTATGCTGTAAAAAGACACGACAATAAAGGCTTAAAGGACTTTTATGATTTTTTCTCAATAGCGTACGATGCTGTAAATAAGAATGACGACAAGGAAGGCGCCAAACATTTTGAGCACCTGATGACACTCATGGAGGCTATACTGGCTTATCACAAGTACCACGGTGGAAAAGATTAAATGACAATATAAAAACCTTTTACCATGGCAAACAGGCTTATTGAAAAAATTGAAATATCCGGCAGTATTATCCTGAAAACCGGATTGCACATTGGCGGCACCAACAGCAGCATGAGCATTGGCGGCATTGACAAGTCGGTGATTCGCAACCCCATCAACAACCAGCCCTACATTCCAGGAAGCTCGCTAAAGGGTAAAATGCGCTCGCTTTTTGAAATCGCTATCGGGGAAATTAAATATGACCAGAATGCAAAAATAGTAAAAAATGCCCCTGCCGACAGTGGCCCCTCGGCAGATTTATTTGGCAACCCTTCAGGCGACAATCAGAAACCCTCCCGCCTTATTGTGCGCGATGGCTATCTGATTAACCATGAGGAAATATTGCAGAAAACGGATATGCCCTACACCGAAGGGAAAACCGAAGTGGTTATTGATCGTATCACCTCAGCCGCAAATCCCCGTCAAATGGAACGGGTGCCTGCCGGAGCAAAGTTTTCGCTTAACCTCATTCTGAATATATGGGAAAATGACGGCAACCGCGAGGAGCTTATTAAAAATCTGTTTGAGTCCTTGATGCTCTTGAAAGACGATTACCTGGGGGGTAACGGTTCGCGTGGTTATGGACAGATAGGTTTTATGATTAAAAAAATGGTGTCGCGAAAAACAGAAGGCTACTACAATGTGCCCGATGGTAAAGAGGAAGACATCCTCAGCCAATATCAGGATTACATTAAACGTATTAATGAACCGGAAGCTGCATCGGTATGACCCTAACCGCCATTAAGCTACGCTTTACTGCCCCCTTGCACATTGGTGGAGGAATTGACCTGGATAAAACCGAAATCATTTACCGTTCCGATGCCCTTAAAGCAGCCCTCTATGCCGTTGGGCTGCCCTGGTTTGATGCCTGGAAAGATGCAAGCTACTTTTTCAGCAGCTTTTGCATTTCCTCTTGTTTCCCCTATGCCGGTAATGAATATTTTTTTCCGCGTCCTTACCTGAATACCCGCCTGAAGTTTAACCAAACTCCTGAACAGGAAGCCGGCAAAAAGGCCAAAAAAATAACTTTTCTGTCCCAACGGGTATTTGAGCAGTTTGTGGCGGGCAATGATCAGATTATCGCTGACGAACAATGCATTACTCCTGATGGCCATTTCCTGTGCGCAGCACCCAATACCGCGGCAGGCAATTTTTTCCTTACAGCCGTGCAGCAACGCGTTACGGTACCTCGCGAAGGAGAAAATGAAGAAACACGTCCCTTTTATGCTGACCGTCTTTACTTTCATAACAACTGTGGCCTGTATTTTCTGGCGCAATTCAACGATCAACAAATACAACAGCAGGTTTACCAAGCTCTTAGTTTACTCGGGCAGCTGGGTATTGGCAGCGACCGTACCGTGGGCAATGGCTTTTTCTCGTTCGATCCGCAACTCGATGAAGCCCCCTTCACTTTCAGCATAACCCCTACAGGGCAAAATAAAGTCATTAACCTGGGCCTTTACCTGCCCACCTATGAAGAGTTGCAGCATATTGACCTAAATCAGTCATACTGGCAGCTAATAAAGCGGGGCGGTTATATCGCTGCTTCGGCCGAAAGCCGCTTTTCGCATTTACGCAAAAAAAGTATCTATTTCTTTGCTGAGGGCAGCGTGTTGCACGCTTCGCAACAACTTAAAGGTAAACTGGAAAACCTGCGCCCTGACTGGAACGACAGCGCCCTCCATCCGGTTTGGCGCGATGGGCAATGCTTGTTTATTAGCCTGTAAATACAATTCTATGTCTGAAACATCACCATTCAATAATGTAGTATTACGAAAATCACCGGTGGTACAATTAAAACTCACAACCCTTACTCCGGTGCATATTGGCAGCGGCAAAACACTGAATGCCGATATTGATTTTTTCATACAAGGTAACCAGGTGGCATTTATTGACGACCAGAAAATACTGAAACTACTGGGAAGCACAAACCTGGTGCAAAGAATTGAACAATGGGCAGTTGCCATTGCAACTAACCAATCGCTTCGTGGTTTTCTTACTCAACAGGCAGGCCCGGGTGTTTTTAACGACCTGAAAAATTTTGCCTCTCGCATCAGCACCCTAAAAAGCAACAACCCCACAAGCAGAAACCTAAAGGAGCATTACCGTACGGCCTTGCAGGGCCTGTGTATTCCAGGTAGCTCGCTGAAAGGCGCCATGACTACGCTTTTATTAGCTGAATTATTGGACGATGCATTTTTAAAAAAGACGCTAAAGACAAGTGATATCTCGACACTTAAGAAAAAGAAGGATGGAGGTTCAAGGCTGGAATTTCAAGATAAGTATGTCATGCAAAAGTTTTTCGGCAATAACCCCAACAAGTCTATTAACCGCTTTCTCAAAGTGTTTGATGCCCCGTTTCCTGAGGTAAACTCAGAGGTGCATGAACTGAAAGTGCTGAACATCACTAATTTTCATAAGTCAACCTGGGGGTTTAAACCCAGGCAACACATGCTGATAGAATGTATCCCGGCAGGAGTTTCCACTACCTTTTCGCTTAAACTGGATCATACCTGGCTGCAACGCAACCGCGAAAAAAATGCCCATGTATGGAAAAATAAAAAAACCGAGCACCTATCCGATATTTATAAATTTCTACAGTCACTGAATAAAAAAGAATTAAAAATACTAACTGACGATGTCCATGAACTTAGTGAAAACGGAATAGATAATCATCCATCCGGGAGGGAGCATTTAAAAAATCTGGAAAAAATATTTGATATCTGCGAAAAATGTAGGTCGGGCGAAGCAGTTTTACGTGTAGGCGGACATGTCGGGTGGACCTACACCACCGGCAGTTGGGTACGGTATTCCGGTGAGGGGGTTAGTGATGATGATTTTAAGCAACTCCGCAAAGCCATACAAAAAAAAGAATATCCGCTGGACACCATGTGGCCCAAAACCCGCAAAACAACCGATCAGGGTACGGCATTCGGATTTGTAAAGTTGGAATGTATAAACTAAAACCTGCCTGGCTATGAACTGCTTTATTGCTACCTTAGGCGGAAGAGACGTTCAGGTAAAAAAAAATGAACAATTCTTCAATGCACTGGAAAAGCTAGATCTTAATCCGGAGGAGCAGCAATTACTGCACGATTTGCGGTTGAGCTTTACCCAAAGTAGAGTCATGCCGGCGCGCAAACTGGGGCAGTTAATTGAAAACCGCTATCAGACCCTTGCCGAACACCTGTGTGCACCCATTATTGAAAGCGCCAGCAAATATTTCGAGCGTTCCGGCATATCCATTAACCGTATTATTCTTGTAGCAACGAATCAAAATCCGCCTCATCCCAACGACACCGTATTTTTTGCCAGGTATCTGAAAAAATTCATTATCCACCAGAAGTTATTTGGAGCCGTTCCGGAAAGTGAAATCAGAATAACCGAAATTTCAGGTTCACATGTTCATTTACCCGATGTGATGTACGAAACGTGGCTCAACAGAATTAATGGTAAGCCTTTTAATGACCTGTCGGGCTTTGACAAGCTTTATCTTCAGCCTCAGGGTGGTATTGATGCCATTAATCAAACACTTACCTTAAACCTTATTGCACAGTTTGGACAAAAGGTAGAGTACCTTTATAAAGGCGATAACGACAACATTTCGCGATCCATTGACTTCCCCAAAAAATTTCTCCGTACGTTATTCCGGCAGCAAACCATAAGCTTCATTAAAAATTACGAATACCAGCAGGCAGCCCAGCTGGCTGGCGAAAGCGATGCCCGGCATGTATTACAGGCAGCTCATTACCGTACACTATTCAGTTTTCAGATGGCATTTCAAAGTCTGGACCGAATTTCATCGCAAAACCACCATAAGATAGCCGCATTCTATGACCAGATAAATATTCTCATTGACGATATTCTCCATCCAGCTTTTTATTCAGCCCCATTAACCCAGGAAGTATTTTACAACCTGGAACTGAAATGGCGGCAGGGCCAATATGTAGACTGGCTATCGCGTATGTTTCGCCTCTATGAAGAAATGAATAAAGAACGAGCAGTGGAATGCATCATGCAACACCTTGGAATTGATACCTTTCCGCTCCGCCATGAATGGGCGCAATGGTTTAATCCTGTATTAGACCAGTTACCTGATTTAAAAAAGTATTTAGACGAAGAGAAAATAAAGTACGATTCTGAAAACCCAACTACTCTCCTCTACGATAAAATCCTGCATTTTTTTCAGCACAAAGATTTGCAGTTGTTGAAAAAAATCCAGGTTTTATCGCAACTGCGCAATAACAGCATAGGTGCACATGGCTTCCGCTCTGTAAGTAAAGAAGAAATTCAAGCTGAACTTCATACCAAAGCACACACCACCCCTGATGCACTCATGCATGAATTGAGGAAAAATCTGGGCTGTTCGGTTAACAATCCGTTTGACTCAATTAATGAACTTGTTTTAGATATTTTAGGGCATTAGCAAATTCAGGATACCCGCAGTAAGCCGTAATGAATTAAAAACTAACTATTGAATAATTTATTTCAGCAGTTATACCCGTGACCCTATCCCCTGACCAGCAATCAGCCCTCCACAAACTGAAAGAATTTGTTCAACATCCCCAAAGCCGGGTGTTTTTACTCAAAGGCTATGCCGGTACCGGCAAAACCACCCTGATCAAACATCTGGCCGACTGGTTAAAAAAGAAAAAGATTTCTTTCGCCCTCATGGCTACCACGGGCCGAGCCGCCAAAGTGCTGGAAGAAAAAACCGGCTATTCGGCCACCACTATACACAGTTTGTTATATGCTTTTACCGAAATAAAGGAAGAAACCGAAAAACCTGATGATGACGCCTGGGCCCATGATACCGGACAGTTATTCTTAAAATTCGACCTCCGGGCAGATAATATTGAATCTTATCAACTCTATATTATAGATGAGGCCTCCATGATCAGTCACCTGGAGGAACAAAAACCATACACCGCGCGCTTTGGCTCGGGTAACCTCCTCTTCGACCTGATGAAATACGTAGCATCCAAAAAGATCATTTTTACAGGCGACCCCTGCCAACTGCCCCCGGTTAGCTCTGACCCCTTTTCAGCCGCTCTGGATAAAAGGTACCTTATGGAAACCTTTCGGGTGCCGGTGCAGGAAACCATTCTAACCACCATTGTTCGCCAAAACCGGAACAGCGAAATCCTGCAATTAGCCAATCCTTTCCGCACCGATATAGAAACAAAAAATTTCATCAAATGGATAAAAATAAACACGCCCCGCGGAAGTCAGGCCACCCTCCTGCCCGATGAAAGAGAATGGGTGAACCACTTTGTCAGAACCTTCAGAGCCGAGGGCCCTCATCATGCTATAATCATTAACAGTTCCAATTTTCATTGCGCCAGGGTTAACAAATTCGTCCGCATACAACTTTATCCCGGAAAAGGAACTTTGCAACATGGCGAGCTCCTCATGGTTATGCAAAACAGCTATACTACCGGTTTGTTAAATGGCGACCAGGTGGTCGTGGAATTTGTTGGTAAAAAAGAATACAGGGCGTATTTATCTTTCATTAAAGTACGGGTGCGCAATATTCATAACCAAATGGTGTACGAAACGCTTCTCATTGAAGACCTGCTCTACGACCATAACCCTGGCATACAGGTAAGCCAGTTTAAACATCTTTTGATAGATTTTGACAGGCGTATGCGCAATTATAAAGTAAAAAGAAAATCCGATGAATATAGAGAACTCATGCTGCACGATCCCTACCTGAATGCCCTGCGCGCCAAGTTTGGCTACGGCATTACTGTGCACAAAGCGCAAGGGGGCGAGTGGAAGGATGTTTACCTAAATATAAACAAAGGTGTTTATAACATGCCACCGGAACAACTGTATCGGTGGTACTACACCGCTATTACCCGGGCGCAAAATCATTTGTATATTAATGATGGTTTCTGGATTAAAGGCTTTGATGCACGGCAATATCGCAGGGTAAAAGGTTTTAGCTGGGAATAATTCTGCTGTTATAATGGGCTGCATATAAACAAAACAACTTATCATGAGTATTTGACTAAAATTAAACCCATGCATATCGTCCTGAATTCCTTTGGTTCGGCCATCCGCAAGGAAAACGACCTCTTTGTGGTAACCACCGCCGGGGCCGAGCAAAAGCTGCATCCGGCCGATGTTAAAACCATAACCCTCAGCAAGGGCGCCCGCATTAGCTCCGATGCTGTGCTGCTGGCCATTGAACACCAGATTGACGTACTGTTTGTAGATGCCGTGGGCACACCACAGGGCCGCGTGTGGAGCGTAAAATACGGCTCCATCTCCCAAATCCGGCAAAAACAAGTTGAATTTCTCTACTCCGAAAAAGCCATTCAGTGGGTTAAAGAAATAGTTACCGAAAAAATAAACAACCAGATTGCCCTTCTGCTGGCCTTTTCGCCTGATGACTACTCCCGTGCACACAACATTATACGCCATGCCATTAACAGCATGGAAGATCACAAAAACAAAATCTTGAAAGCCGAAGGCGACACCCTGCATGACATGGCACCCTCCATCCGTGGGTGGGAGGGCGCTGCCTCCAAACGCTACTTCCAGGCCCTTGCCGCACTTTTACCTGAACCCTACCGCTTTGAAAAACGCACAACGCACCCTGCTACCGATCCCTTTAATGCCTGCCTGAATTACGGGTACGGCATTTTGTACGGCAAGGTAGAAAGCGCACTGGTAAAAGCCGGCATTGACCCCTACATGGGCGTGTTTCACCGCGATGAATACAACCGGCCTGCCCTGGTATTTGACGTCATTGAAAAATTTCGCATCTGGATTGACTATGTAGTTATTCAATTGTTCCGGCAGGATGCCTTCACCGATGAATGCTTTGAGCGGCAGCCCCACCAGTGCCTGCTCGAAGGCCTCGGCAAACGCATTCTCATTCAGTCGGTAAACGACTACCTGGCCGAAATCATTACCCTTAACCACCTGGAGCGCAGCCGCGCCACCCACATTGAACACTACGCCCAGACACTGGCCAAACTATTCCTGAAACACTAAACCCCTAAAGCCATGCACGTGTTTGTAGGCACCCAAATAACCCAGCCTGCCGATCCGCTTAGAAAAATAAGGGTAGAAGAACTCATCCAACAAACGGCACACCCCAAAACCGGGTTTCATGAGTTTATTTTACAACTCCGCGCTTTACGTTCCATTGATCCGCAGCGCTACCGCCAGCAAAAAACCAGGCTCCCTTACTTTACCTGCGGCCATTTTCATCCGCCCGTTCGTAAAAAAGAAAACTTTGCCGCTATTGAACTATTTGTCATTGACCTTGACCATTTACCCCCCGATGTACACCAGGCCGCTTCACTTCGGCAGCAACTACAGGCCGATGAACGCGTGCTGGCCCTTTTTACCTCGCCCGGGGGCGATGGCCTTAAAATCCTCTTCCGGCTGAACCAACCCTGCAAAGACAGTGCCCTGTTTTCGGCTTTCTACAAAACATTTGTTGCCCATCTGGGCGTACAGTATCGGCTTAGCGGGCTCATAGACCTGCGCACCTCCGATGTTACCCGCGCCTGCTTTATCAGCACCGACCCCGATGCCTACTTTAATCCTGCCTGTGCACCTGTAAACCTGCAACAGTATATAAACCCCCTCGATTACTCCGCTTCGGAAACAACTATTAAAGAAGCCGAAAAACAACTGCAAGAA
The DNA here is from genome assembly GCA_026003335.1 of Chitinophagales bacterium. NCBI lineage: Bacteria > Pseudomonadati > Bacteroidota > Chitinophagia > Chitinophagales > Chitinophagales bacterium. Next base: position 263,761 of record BPHB01000003.1, read on the forward strand.
CTGGCTGCCCCCGCACCCACGGCCCCCCCGCTCACCGATGACGTATTGCAGGCTATCAAACATAAACTCAACCCCAATTTTCGCCCACCGTCAGCCAAACAATATTACCTTCCCCCGGAAGTGGACCACATCCTGCCCGTGGTAACCGAAAGCCTGCGCAAATACGGCATTGAAGTAACCGAAACCGCACCCATACATTATGGGCGAAAAATAAAAGTAAAAGCCGGCAACCACTGGGCAGAAATCAATATTTTTTATGGCAAAAAAGGCTACTCACTGGTAAAAACCCCAAAAAGCGGCAGCAACGCCCAACTGGCCGATATGGCCTGGCAAATACTGTACGAACACCTCATAACAGGACAATCGCTATGAGCCGCCCCAAAAAACGCACCTACAACCTGAAGGATAAACTTCAAAAACTCGGGCTGGCGGGGCTGCGGCAGCCTGCCACACCTCAACCCGATACCGAATGCCTGCCCTCCCTGGCTGACCGCATCAACCGTATGCTCCACATTCTGAAAAGCAAACCCCTTAAAGCTACCGATATGCTCTACCTGATTATGTATGACATTGAAAACGACAAAGTACGCAACCGCATCGCCAAATACCTGGAAAAAAACGGCTGCGTGCGCATCCAGAAATCCGTGTTTCTGGCCCGCACCGATCATAAACGTTTTACTGAAATTCACGATACCCTCCGGGAGGTACAATCCTACTACCACAACCACGATAGCATTTTGCTTGTACCGGCCAATACTACCGACATACGCGCCATGAAAATTATCGGAAAAGAGATATATTTGGAAACCATTCTGGACAAGCCCAATACACTGTTTTTTTAAAAAAATAACGACAGAAACCATGAAATTTTTACCTTTTCACCATGCCAAATGACTGAAAATAAGGTGAATATAAAAACAAGGCTGAGAGAACATCATCCACGAGAACAAGGATTAAGACACTTCGTAATTTTGTTTACAAACGCTGAGAGAACATCATCCACGAGAACAAGGATTAAGACTGAGGCTATTAGGCTATAATTTACAGCCTATCTGAGAGAACATCATCCACGAGAACAAGGATTAAGACTCGTCAGGATTATATTTCTCTGAGAGAACATCATCCACGAGAACAAGGATTAAGACATTGCATATTTCGTATTATCGCCTGAGAGAACATCATCCACGAGAACAAGGATTAAGACTCAACTTTATATATTTTAGATTTCATCACTCTAACTGAGAGAACATCATCCACGAGAACAAGGATTAAGACTCGATTCTTTGGATTCACGTCTTTCTCTTTCTTCTGAGAGAACATCATCCACGAGAACAAGGATTAAGACCCATTAATGGTACCCTGCATAAACAGACGTCTTACTGAGAGAACATCATCCACGAGAACAAGGATTAAGACTTACTTCCAGTGATTTCAAAGCAATCTGTCCTATGCTGAGAGAACATCATCCACGAGAACAAGGATTAAGACCCTCGCGCTGGCGAGTCGAACCAGTTAAGTTCTGCTGAGAGAACATCATCCACGAGAACAAGGATTAAGACGCTATATTTTAGAGCCTCTCTGAAATTTAATACCTGAGAGAACATCATCCACGAGAACAAGGATTAAGACCTGATAGGTTGATTCTTGTTGTGGTAAATTCTGCCTGAGAGAACATCATCCACGAGAACAAGGATTAAGACCAATTATGTTTCGTCTTTTCTCTTATTATGTAAAACTGAGAGAACATCATCCACGAGAACAAGGATTAAGACGTTATCACTGTAGCAATTCATCAAGATCAATGCTGAGAGAACATCATCCACGAGAACAAGGATTAAGACATAATTTTCTGTTTGAATGTAGGAATACTGGTACTGAGAGAACATCATCCACGAGAACAAGGATTAAGACTCAATGCACTGTTTCCGGAGGCAGTATCTTCGACTGAGAGAACATCATCCACGAGAACAAGGATTAAGACTGTTCTTTCCAATTGTATCTATTTGCATCAAATTCTGAGAGAACATCATCCACGAGAACAAGGATTAAGACATTGATATTTTGACGATGCAACATTCAAGCTTCTGAGAGAACATCATCCACGAGAACAAGGATTAAGACACATTCTTTCAATGTATCGCTTTGTCTAACTCTGAGAGAACATCATCCACGAGAACAAGGATTAAGACCTGTCTCAATTGTCTTTCGACATCAATAACCTTCTGAGAGAACATCATCCACGAGAACAAGGATTAAGACTCTTCTTTTTCTCTTAATTACGTAAAGTTGATACTGAGAGAACATCATCCACGAGAACAAGGATTAAGACACGGTCTTTTCTTTGACCAGTTTTTCCAGATTCTGAGAGAACATCATCCACGAGAACAAGGATTAAGACACTTCCTTATGATAGCGAATACCGTCACTAGAGCTACTGAGAGAACATCATCCACGAGAACAAGGATTAAGACATTCTGTAATTTTAGCAACTGCTAAAAATTCAGACTGAGAGAACATCATCCACGAGAACAAGGATTAAGACTTTTCTGTACCATCTAGAATGGTTCTCAGATCCTGAGAGAACATCATCCACGAGAACAAGGATTAAGACGATCAACTATAATTGAATACCATCATAAACTACTGAGAGAACATCATCCACGAGAACAAGGATTAAGACTAGTTTGATTCTTTTGATTGTTTGGTAATCATTCCTGAGAGAACATCATCCACGAGAACAAGGATTAAGACTCGATAGCATAACGGTTGGCGAAATAATGCACAATTCTGAGAGAACATCATCCACGAGAACAAGGATTAAGACTTACGGCGTTTTTGGAATAAGAGGTATAAATATACCTGAGAGAACATCATCCACGAGAACAAGGATTAAGACATTACAATGACTTTCATGTTGCTTTTTTTGAGGTTTACTGAGAGAACATCATCCACTAGT